>JAUYTB010000367.1 GCA_030695305.1 Bacteroidales bacterium | reverse complement strand
GGTTGCTCAACTTACTCAGTGGTACAAAGAGCGAGCATCAGAGGCCCGGTTCTTTACCACATCACCCCCCTACTCTTTATATGCTCAACAAATTGTGAACGGAGATCCGGAAGCAGACAAAAGTTACCGTAATGCTCTTCTTCTGATAATGACAGATGGCAGATACGAGAATATCTTTATGATAAACAAAAATGGGGAGATGCTCTTTAGCGTAGTCCAGGGATATCAATTCACCGAAACTGAATCTAAATTAGTTGCAAATAAGGTATTCCAAAGCGGCAATATAATGTTTACCGAATTCTACTTTTGTCCTCCACATTACAAAATTCATATTGATATTGTAGCTCCGATTTTCGATCTCTACGGTGATATCTTTGCTGCGCTTGTTTTACGGACAGATCCGGCAGAGTATCTATATCCTTTAATTGCTGAATGGCCTACGCCCCGGGAGAGTGCCGAAACATATTTAGTTAGAAGAGAGAGAGATTCACTTATCTATCTCAGTAATCTTAAGTTCCTCTCTAACTCTGCTCTAAACCTGAAATTATCACTGAAAAGAACCGACATAAGCATAATCAAAGCTATATCTGACAGCAATTTTAATAAAGAATCTCACATCATAAAAGAGGGTATGGATTACAGAGGTAAAAGAGTTATCTCTGATGTTAGAGAGGTACCCGGCACAAGCTGGAGTATTGTCTCAGAGATTGATACAGACGAAGTTTTTAAAGAGGTAAATAAGAGATCTGTTCTTTTATCAATTATTATACTGCTGCTGCTATCATCATCCGGTTTTTCAATTGCGTGGTTATACCATTTCCGACAGAGAAATATATATCGCGAACTTCTCCATAAAAGTAGTGAACTTCACGAATCTCAAGAGGAGTTTATGGCAATTCTGTACAGCATTGGCGACGGAGTGATAACCACAGATTACAGAGGTGAGATAAAAGAGATGAATCATGTGGCAGAAAAACTTACAGGATGGAAAGAGAGTGAGTCGCGTGGAAGATTGCTTGATGAGGTTTTTGTGGTTTCGGACGAGATAAGCAACGACTCTTTGAAATTTTCATACAACTCACTTCTAATCTCTAAAACAGGAGATGAGATACCGGTATCGCATAGCAGGGCTCCAATAAAAAACCCAGAGGGAGAGATTACGGGTTCTGTTATTGTATTCCAAGACCGGACAGAGGAGCAACAACGTGAAAACATGATTGTAAAAAGACTTTATCTGCTTGAGTATTCTGTAAATAACACTCTTTTAGATACAATTATAACTGGTCTTAACATTATTAAGTCGATGACAAAATCCTCGATGATTCTATATCACTCCACAAAAGCAGATTTACACCCGGAGCTGATAATAGCTTGGTCATCGCAGGCCCCGGAAGAGACAAAAATAGATACAAGCTCTCTTGCAGAGGCTATTATTGATTCAGATCTCGTAAAAAAAGCTGTATCAACAAAAAGTTATTTGACATATGATTTCGTTTCAAGCGAAAAAATGTCGTTTAATGCCTCTCCTGATTTGACAATAACACGTCTGTTAGTTGTGCCTGTTGTTCGCAACGGAGAGGTGAAAGCAACTATTTGCTCAATCAACAAGAGCTTTGGTTACACCGATAAAGATGTCAATGTAATTTACTATTTTGACGAAATTCTTAAAGGTATATCCGAAAGAAAAGTTGCAGAAAATGAACTTATCAACCTCAAGAATGAGCTTGAGATTAAGGTCAGGGAGAAGACCTCAGACCTTCTTGTAGAAAGAGAGAACCTTAAAGAGATAAACAGAGAGCTCGAATCGTTCTCCTACTCTGTTTCTCACGACCTTAGAGCTCCTCTCAGAGCGATAGACGGCTTTACAAGAATTCTTATGGAGGAGCATTCCAAGAATCTGAATGAGGATGGTGAGAGAGTTTGTAAAATAATAATTGAAAACACCCAGAGGATGGGGCAACTGATAGATGATCTGCTGGCATTTTCCAGACTAAGCAGAACAGAGCTGAAATTCACCACTATTGATACAACTGATATGGTTCGAAAAATATTCTTAGATCTGACAAATGAAGAGATGAGGGAGAGGATAAGCTTTAATGTATCTCCGTTGTGTAATTCTAAAGGAGACATCACAATGATACGACAGATATGGGTAAATCTTATTTCAAACTCCTTAAAGTTTTCATCTTCCCGGGAAAGGGCAGTAATTGATATAGAGTGCACAAAGAGCGGGGAGATGAATGAGTATTTTATACGCGATAACGGTGTAGGATTTGATATGAAATATAAGGATAAGCTGTTTGGGGTATTCCAAAGACTTCACTCTTCAAGAGATTTTGAGGGAACAGGAGTTGGTCTGGCCATAGTCCAGAGAGTTGTCCATCGCCATGGAGGTAGTGTGAATGCCAAAGGGGAGGTCGATAAAGGGGCACAATTCTCTTTCTCATTACCCGCCAAATAGAACGAGATAAAAAAAAATTAAAAAGATATGAAAAATTATGACCCTATAGATCTGCTGATTGTAGAAGATAATCCAAATGACGCAGAACTTTTTATAAGAGCTCTTAAGAAACAGAATCTCACAAACAACATCTATATTGCAGAAGATGGAGCAGAGGCACTTGATTTTATATTCTGCCGGGGAGAGTTCTTGCATCGCAAAATGGCTAAACCTCTGAAAGTTATTTTTTTAGATCTTAAGCTTCCTAAAATTGATGGACTTGAGGTTCTCAGGCAGATAAAAAAAGACCCCAAAACAAGATCCCTTCCGGTTGTTATAGTCACATCCTCGAAGGAGGACCCGGACATTGATGCAGCATACAAACTTGGTGCAAACTCCTATGTTGTAAAACCTGTAAATTTTGATGATTTTATTTTATCAATGACCAATCTGGGGATGTACTGGACGATAGTTAATGAAGCTCCCAAATAGTACTATGTTTAAAAGAATTAAACCTTTTATCAATGGATAGAGTTATAAGAATTCTTATTGTAGAAGATGTACCTGCCGATGCTGCTCTTGCTCAGAGAGAGATATCCAGAGTACTTCACCCAGTGGAGTTTACAAGAGTTGATACCGAAAGCGATTTTATTCGTGCTCTGGATGAATTCAATCCGGATCTTATTGTCTCCGACTATAGTATGCCTTCATTTGATGGAATGAGTGCTCTTAAAATAGCCATGAAAAGAGTACCCTATACACCATTTATTATTCATACAGGTTCAATAAATGAAGATACTGCAGTGGAGTGTATGAAGGCAGGGGCAACAGACTACATTATAAAAGAGTATATTAAAAGACTTGGCCCGGCAGTAAAGCAGGCATTAGAGAGTAAGAATATCAAAATTGAGATGAAAAAATCTCACGAAGCATTAATTGAGAGCGAAGAGCGCTTCAGACGACTTGCAGAGAATGCAGATGATATAATATACCGTTACGAACTCTATCCCAGTTTGCGAATCAGTTATGTAAGTCCTTCTGCCACCAGAATCACCGGATATAGCACACACGAGCTCTACTCAGATCCGGAAATTTATCAGAAACTTTTACACCAGGAAGATCGTAACTATATTAACACATTACTATCAAATAGAGACGGTAAAACGCAACCGGCCACTGTTCGCTGGATAACAAAGGATAAAAATACAATATGGATTGAGCAGAAAAATGTACCTGTATTTAACTCATCCGGTAAAGTTGTGGCTTTTGAAGGAATTGCAAGGGATATTACAAATCGTAAGAGAGACGAAGATAATCAACAGATTCTTTACGAAATTGCCATGGCATCAATAGAGGCAAAGTCTTTAGAAGATCTGCTTGTAACTGTAAGAGAGCAGTTAAAAAAGGTAATTGACACCTCAAATTTTTATACATCTCTTTATGATAAGACAACAGATACCCTCAAAAAAATATTATATATAAATGAATTAGAGAATCTTACCGAACTGGAAGCAGAAAACTTCCTGTCAGATCATGTGATAAATACGGGTAAGACGCTTTTATTAACAAAAGATGAGTTAGAGAGCTTCTCTATCACAAATAAGATAAATCTTTCCGGCTATTCAGCTGAGTGTTGGCTTGGAGTTCCAATAACAGCAGAGGAGAGTGTTGTTGGCTTAATGGCTGTTATGAGTTACTCTAATCCTAAGGCATTCGACAAAAGCAGTGCCCGCTTGATGGAGCTAATTGCTCATGAGCTCTCCATAGTTTTTCAGAGAACAAAAATGATTCAGGATCTGATAATTGCAAAAGAGAGGGCAGAGGAGAGCGACAGACTAAAGATGGCTTTTCTCTCAAACATAAGTCATGAAATAAGAACTCCAATGAACGGTATCCTGGGATTTCTGGATCTGTTAAGAGATCCGGAACTGGACGAAGAGCAAAAGGAGAGATTTATGGAGATTGTAAACAGCAGTAGTCAGAGAATGCTGGATACAATTAATGATATTGTTGAACTCTCAAAAATAGAGTCCGGACAGAGCGAGATTAATAACTCTCTGGTGGATATTCCGGAGATCATGAGGTTTTATTTCAATCTGTTTTATGAGCAAGCTAGAAAGAAAGGGATTAAATTCTCTTTAGAGAGCCGGATTCAAGGCGATAATTCACTAGTTCTTACAGATAAATACAAAATTGGCAGTATAATCAACAACCTTCTCAACAACTCAATTAAGTTTACAGATAACGGTAGTATTATACTTGGCAACTACTGTGAAAATGGCTCAATGGTTTTTTATGTTAAAGATACAGGCATAGGTATTCCTGTAAGCAGGCACAGTGCAATATTTGAGCGATTTGTTCAGGCAGATCTCAATATTACAAGGCCTTACGAAGGATCCGGACTTGGTCTCTCAATTGTAAAAGCCTACGCAGAGGCCCTTGGAGGGAGAGTTTGGTTAGAATCAGAGCCGGGAAAAGGCAGTACCTTCTTCTTCTCTGTTCCGTGTAAAATATTAACTGAAACTAAAGAGGTTGTTTTGTGTAATAGCTCTCATGTAAAAAAAGTTGACCGAATAATTGTAGTTGCAGAGGATGACGAGATTGGATTCCTGTTTCTGAACACTGTTTTAAAGCGGGAAGGGTTCTCTGTAATCCATTGCAAAAATGGGCCTGACACAATAGAGAAGGTTAAACAGAACCCGGACATAATCCTTATCCTTATGGATATAAGAATGCCCGGGATGAGCGGATTTGAGGCCACAAAGATTATCCGGGAGTTCAATAAGGATATTCCTATAATAGCCCAGACTGCACTTGCATTTGGCGAAGATAAGATGATGGCAATAGAGGCCGGGTGTAACGACTATATATCAAAGCCAATTTTAAGTGATACTCTAATCTCAATAATCCGAAAATATTCAGATTAATTATACAATAAAGAGACTATAGATAACTCCCAACAACCCTATAAAAGCGAGAGTATAGGCAAATTTCCTAGGCATAACTCCCTTATTTTCTGCTGTTTTTCCAAATATCCCAAAAACAAGAGGGTGAACTAGGAACGGCATTGCAAAAACAAATGCAATCATCTGAGCGGCCTGAGGGCCAAACATCCCTCCCTGAATAGCAGCAAAGAGCCCGAAGTGGGATATAGCAGATGAATTTGCCATAACCGCATCATTGAGCCCTACACCTCCAAGATGGAGGATAAAAAGGCCTCCGAATACAGCTGTCAGCTGCCATCCTAATGAAAACATCATTAGCCCCTTTATCTCTTTTGAATCCTCTCCCTTCGATCTTTTTAAGATTCTTAGCGACCATATGGTAAAGAGTATTCCGGCTCCCATAATCATGAGAGTATATGGAATTATTAACTTTCCCACAGCAGCACTTGCTGCCAGTATAGAGAAGACAAAGATATGCCCTACAAAGGGAACATTAATCATTATCGGGGCTCTTACCTGGGCGTCAGTTCCAAGATCACCGGCAGTACAAGCTCCGGTAAGTCCGGAGTGAGATAGCGAACCGGCCATTCCGGGTGCAAGATTTCTTATATTATTTGCCTTTCCAAATAGTATAAGTATAGTTAGGCCTCCAAACATCCAAAAAAGCTGGCCAAAGAATCCGTAAGATAGAACGGCTGTCATTCCGGTGAGATGAAACGCCTCTGCAATTCTGGATCCGCCAACCATAAAGTTGGCAGCAAGCACAACAGGTATCCCGGCAAAAAGCAGCGATCTGATTGTTGGACCAAATTTCCACTCAGAGAATATTAGCCCGGCACTTACCGAAAGAATCATAGCAAAAAAGATCTCCGGAAGGGCAATAAAGGGTTTAATTAACTGAGAAAGATGGAAAGAGATGACTAATATCCCCAGTATAAAAACAGTCTCTATAACCCCTTTTCTTATATAAAGAGGTTTGTTGGTAATTTTTGCCCTATAATCTATTAAAATAATTGACCCTACAAGACCAAGGTAACCCAACAAAGGGTAGAACGAGTCGAGTGCCTCATACCCATTGTGTCCAATAATTACCCTTTTCATTGACTCAATACCTATCAGAATAAAAAAAGCTCTTATCAGGAACATGAACTGAGTAAATTTTGTTCCCAGGAACATCTCCTCCTGTGAGGGGATTACCATATCTGTCTTATCCAGCTCCTGTTTGCTGATAATCTTTCTTATCTCCTGCCCTCCCATAAAAAAGGAGGCAATAAGAGCAGTAATTGTCACTTTACTGGTAAAATCTACAATAGGGAACTCTTTGAGACCGGGAGTAGCCATACCTGTTTTTGTAAGGACATAGCCCATAAGAAGACCGAATACAACTATAATAAGTATTGGCGAGTAGCGTGTTCCGGCCACTATGGTCCTTGAAACCAAGACCATAGATATAACCATAAGAAAAGTAAGCCAAAACTGATTTAGAATGTAAGTATTGGCCATAGAATCGGTGATATTTTCCATCGATTGTCTTTTAAAGAATTTAATTTTCGCAGGCAAAAATATTATTAATTCTCAATTAAACAACAATTTTTTCATAACTTGGCAAATAATATGAAAAGGGAAAAACTCTTTATAACTCTCTGCCTATTTTTTTTACCTCTCCTCTCTACAGGAGTATTTGCGCAATCTTTTAACGCTAATAATTCCAATAAAGATCTCCGTCGCTCCTATATTGAACTCTCTGCCGGTGCAGGGATGAGTCTCTTCCGCGACCTGGCAA
The DNA here is from genome assembly GCA_030695305.1 of Bacteroidales bacterium. Classification (GTDB taxonomy): domain Bacteria; phylum Bacteroidota; class Bacteroidia; order Bacteroidales; family UBA932; genus Bact-08. Next base: position 421 of record JAUYTB010000367.1, on the reverse strand, counting down.
CCTCTCCTCTCTTTTATGATGGTGCCTCTTTTTCGGTTAGCGGAGGTTATATAGGGACAAAAAAGAATCGGGAGATATATGCCGGGACCTCCTATAACTACGGTCTGCTTACCGGGAAATTCAATAATACCAGTAAGTCGGCATCATTCTACTCTTTAGATCTTAATCACCATATAATGTATACCTTAAACAGATATTCATCATCACGGTGGAGTATAAAGTCCGGTTGGTCAATTATCAGCACCACAAACATTAGGGAGAACTCAGCCTTAATGAATAACTCTCTTGGGGTGGAGAATATATCAAACATAATGGCTGCAGCGAGACTAACTCATGCACTATCTAAAAAAAGTTCAATATCTATCTCATTAAACGTGGGTATTCTAAATATGAACTACAGGCCCGGCTATGCATATAACTA
>JAUYTB010000366.1 GCA_030695305.1 Bacteroidales bacterium | reverse complement strand
ATGTAATCTCTCTGCTAAACAAAAACTTTATCTCTATTATTGAAGATAAAGATGATAAACCAGAATCATATCTCCTTGCTCTTGATCTTCTTTTTCTAAATCAAGACTTTTCATACGGTCCGATGAATATGTTTATAATGCCTAACAGAAGACCAATCATTGCATTTTCTGACTGTGATCATGATAATTTCATTGAAATTGCAAACTCTCTTCTTCTTGCAAAAAAAGAGAAGAGAGAGAAACTTAGTGAACTTTCAGATGAACTGTCAAAAAGGGCTATAAACACAGGAATTATTACACAGATTAAGAGAGAATCTGGCATAAACAGAGAGTTACTCGAAAAGTATGTTAAAGTTTGGTTTAAAAACATGTTTGAATCTGATTTTATCTACAAATTAAAGCCTTTCACTCCCAATCCCTCCTCTCTTTTTACTATTATTGAGTATCTTACCCTCTATCCCGATGACAGATTTAGTGATAAGATAGAAAACCTGCTGGACCATTTGCAATTCTCCGCAATATTTGATTGTGTTGATGGTGGTTTTTTCCGTCAATCACGAGATTACTCTTGCAGAGACTCTCTGTTTGAAAAAACAGCAGAGGAGAACAGTCAGTTTCTTTTACTCTATTCATCTGCATGGAGAATGTTCAAAAAAGAGTCATATAAAGAGACTTCTTATAAGATATATAACTTTATTATTGAACAGTTAATTAATGATAAAGGTGGTGTTATAAATAGTACTACTTTAATTGGAAAAATTGATGAGGCAGTCTACTACTCCTACTCTGTGAATGAACTTTCAATCTTATTTCCGGAAAGATACACAGATATTGCCATTGTGTTAGGTCTTGATATGACATTAAACAGAATGGAAAAACAACAGCCGGTTAGAGGGGCAGATACATATATGTCCTTATCAAACAATGATTTAGATAAACTCAAACAGAGAAGAGCAGAGCATCGGGGTTATTATAAAGACACGAGAGCAATCACCTCTTCAAACGCTGTTGCTGTAACTGCACTTTCAAAAGCATCTGTTTATCTGGAAGATAATTCACTATACTATAAAGCTATCGAAATTTTTGAATTTATAGTATACAATAATATTGATAATAAGGATGGAAGACTGTTTAGATATACATGTTGTGCAGAGAGCTATTTATTTGGTTATTTGTCAGATTATGCCCACTTTATTGAAGCATCACTTGAGTTATATAAGATAAAGAGAGAGAGTGAATATCTCCATGTAGCTATTAGATATACAGAGGTTGTTATGGAGAGATTTTATAAACCGGAAAATGGTATGTTCAGTAAATCTGAACGGGATTATGTATCTGATACAGTTCCTTTTAAAAGAGAGTCCAATATAGACGTCATAAGACCTTCCGCAAACTCTGTTATGGCTGGAAATCTATTATCGTTATATGAGATAACATCAGATAAAAAATACCTCTCTGTAGCCCGTCAGCAGTTAGACAATATTGTTCCAAATCTTCTAAATTCAGGACCAATGCTATCTAGTTGGGCACATAAAATACTCAAATATATCAGTTTAAACTCCGATTTAGCTTCTGAATAGAATTGAACTGTCTCCATAGCTTAAAAATCGGAATTCATTACTTAGAGCGTAATTATATAGATCTCTCCAACTATCCCCTATAAAAGATGAAATAAGTAAAAGCAGTGTACTTTGAGGTTGATGAAAGTTAGTTATAAGAATATCTACAATTCGGAATTTATACCCTGGCACAATAATAATTTCAGTTCTTCTTTCAAGAGTATCGATACTCTCGCTTTTCATCCAGTTAATAAGAGCATTAATAGACTCTTCTGTACTGTAATAGAGAGATCTGTTATATGGTTCCCATTGGGAGACATTTGAAGGGAAACCCTCCTCTAAACACTGAATCCCTAAATAGTACAAGCTCTCTAATGTACGTGTTGTTGTTGTTCCTACAGAGATTACAGGTAACCCGGATCTCTGCTTTTCCAGTATCTCAGTTAAAACGTTTATTGTTATAGAAAAGGGCTCAGAGTGCATTTTATGGTCCTGAATAGTTTCTGATTTTACGGGAATAAATGTACCTGCACCCACATGAAGTGAGACATTTTCACGTTTTATTGATTTCTTATCTATTTCATCAATAACATTTTGAGTAAAATGAAGTCCTGCAGTAGGAGCTGCAACAGATCCCCTGTGAGTTGCATACATTGTCTGATATCTCTCTGTATCCAATGCCTGACTATCTCTTTTAAGGTAAGGAGGGATTGGAACTTTACCGCATAGATCCATAACCTCAGAGAAAGAGTTCTCTCCTCTCCAATTGAATCTGACGATAAACTTATCATCGATTCTCTCTTCTATTTGAGCGGTTAAATATAAGGATTCCAAATCTTTATTTGCTTGGGAATCAAATAAAACATAGCCCGATTTCCACCTTTTGGCATTCCCAATTACAACTATCCAGCTGCATGAGTTTTTAGAATCAAATGATCTGTTGTATTCGGATGGATTATATGGCTCAAGGCAAAAAATCTCTATTATTGCTCCGCTCTCTTTTTTGAAGATCATCCTTGCAGGAACAACCTTTGTTATATTAAAAACAAGCAGAGAGTTATCCGGTAACAACTCCGCGAGATTCGAAAATTTAGACTCACCTATAGAGTTATCTTTAAATATAAGAATCTTAGAGTCATCTCTGTTCTCCAGGGGATATTTTGCAATTTTCTCTTCCGGCAGGTTATAATTGTAATCAATGATTTTAATTTGTGGCTTCACGATAAATATTTTTACAAAACTATATAATAATAGTCAATGTTTAAAATCTTAGTCTGCATATGGGTTTGTTTACATTTGTAATATACAAAATTAGTATTAAATGTTAACATATGTAACCTTTGTTACTGCTATAATTGTGCTGTCAGCTCAAGTAGTGTGATTACAAAAGTAATCAGTTAGTTATGTATTATTTATGTGATATATTAGACTCATTCCCAGTATAATAATCTATTTTAGATGAAGTAATATATAGCTAATATTTGCAATAATGTGATAAAAACGGTTAAATAGATGCTAAATATAGGTTTTATATATTATATATATCTATATTCCATGTATATACGATAGTTTAGCTAAACTATCACTATATTTAATTATAATAACCCTTAAATGGCTGTTATTATTAGCTTATAACACCTATTTACATTAATGTCTAATATTGTTTGGTACAAATGTAATCAACATATAAGTTACACATGTAACCATATTATTGCTTACATTTGTATAAATAAATGTTTACAGATATGAAAGATCGTCTAAAACGTTTTCTAGAGCTTGAACAGCTAAATCCGTCAGGTTTAGCCGATATTTTAGGCATCCAAAGGTCCGGTTTATCTCATATTTTATCCGGGAGAAATAAACCTGGATTTGATCTTATTCATAAACTGCTTATTAAATACCCCTCTCTTAACGCTGAGTGGCTTATTACTGGTAAGGGTAAAGTTTATAAAGAGAGCTCTCCTGCCCCGTTAATTAATCCTACCGGAACTCTTTTTGAATCTGATGCAAAAGCAACACTGTTTCAAAAAGAAGAAAAATCAGCTGAGAATAAAGATTATGAACATATTAGCTGTGAAAAAACCGATTCTGAACTTCCTGAGAATAGCGTAAATGGTTTCAAAAAAGAGAGTGTATCAGAAAAAAAGAGTCTCAGAAAGATAATAATGATCTATACAGATAACTCATTTGTTGAATACTTCCCCGGTAAGGATTAGATAATACAAATATTGCTATCTTTGCCACAAATTATTCCGGAATATGTTCACAATTCTTAAACCGCTGCTTTTCTTGTTTTCACCAGAAACGGCTCACAATATTATTGTAGGATTACTGGGATTCCTCTCAAAGATTCCATTTATCTTGCCGGTTTTGCGTCTCTTTTACTGTTACAAGTCACCTAAACTGGAACGAGAAGTAATGGGTATTAAATTCCCTAACCCTATAGGATTAGCTGCTGGATTTGATAAGAATGGAGAGGTTTTTAACGAACTCTTCTCTTTTGGATTCGGTTTTGTTGAGGTTGGATCTCTGACTCCGAATGAACAGATTGGAAATCCAAAACCAAGATGTTTTCGACTTGTTGATGATTTAGCTATTATCAATAGAATGGGTATAAACAACAAAGGGGTAAAATTTGCTGTCTCTAACCTTAAGAAAAGAAAATCAGGTTGTATTGTAGGTGCCAATATTATTAAAAGTACTGCAACTCCAAACAACCTTGCTCCGCAGGATTATGAGAAATCATTTGCTCAGCTTTACGATTTTGTTGACTATTTTGTTATAAATGTCTCATGTCCCAATGTTAAGGGAGTTACTAAACTTCAGGATATCGCATCCTTATCGGAGATTGTAGACAGACTTACAACATTGAGGAAATATTTTGATGAATACAGACCTATCCTATTGAAAGTTTCTCCAGATTTAACACACGATCAGCTGGACGAGATTATTGATTTGATACTCATATCAGGAATGGACGGGATTGTTGCCTCAAATACAACCTCGTTAAGATATGATCTTATATCAGATAGTGATAAGGTATTGAATATAGGTGAAGGTGGTCTCAGCGGAAAACCTCTCTATAAAAAAAGTCTTGAAATTGTTAAATATATCAGCAAAAAAACTGCAGGGCAACTACCCATAATTGCTTCTGGTGGAGTAATGTCTCCCAAACAAGCTGCAGAGATGCTTGATTCCGGGGCATCACTTGTTCAGATCTACACTGGCTTTATATATAACGGACCCGGAGTTGTAAAGCGTATGTTAAGGTATTTGACAAAAAAAAGGAAAAATGGTTGAAGCATGTATATGCACTATTGGTGATGAGATTCTTATAGGTCAGATTGTTGATAGCAACTCTGCATATATTGCCAGGGAACTCAATGGTATAGGTGTTAAAGTTAATTCAATTATCTCTATTGGAGACGATTTTGAGTTGATTTTTGAGACCTTGAAAGAGACACTTCAAAAATATAATCTTATTATAATCACCGGTGGATTGGGCCCAACAAAAGATGATATCACAAAAAAAGTCATCTCTCTTCTAACCGGAGATTTAGAAATGGTCTATGATACTGTTCAGCTTGATTTGATAGAGAAGATATGCCTCAGAAGAGGGATAGCTCTATCCGGTCTAAACAGGGATCAAGCTCTTGTCCCAATCTCGTGTACAGTTTTGCCGAATTACAGAGGAACTGCACCGGGAATGTTTTTCAAACCAAAAGAGTACCCAAACAAACTTCTCTTTTCGCTTCCAGGTGTCCCCTATGAGATGGAGGCACTAATGGAGAGTGTCTGCAATACTATTCTTAAGGAGTACAAACCGGAAAATATATTCCATAAGACAATTGCTACATATGGAATGGCGGAGTCCTCTCTTGCCGACTATCTAGATAAATGGGAGTCTTCGCTTCCTCATGACGTTAAACTTGCATATCTACCAAATCCTGCTACCGGAATAAAACTGAGACTCTCTATATATAGTGGAGAAAAGGAGAGCTCAGTCAAAAAGGTGGAGATTCTTTCGGCAGAACTTAAGGAACTCCTGGGAGAGATTGTTTATGGAGAGGGTAGCGATACGCTGGAGAGTGTTGTTTATGACATTTTAAAAGACAAAAAGTTAACACTGTCGATTGCAGAGTCTTGTACCGGAGGCAGGATTTCCGGTATGATTACCTCTATCCCCGGTTCATCTGAAATATTCATGGGTGGAGTAGTTGCTTATAGCAATAATTCAAAAATTGATATTTTGGGAGTAAATGGTGAGACAATTGAACAATTCGGAGCTGTCAGCAGGGAGTGTGCAGAGGAGATGGCATCAGGTATTCGCAATTTGTTAAACTCTGACTACTCACTTGCGGTTACAGGAATTACAGGTCCTTCCGGAGGTACTCCAAATAAACCCACAGGAACTGTTTGGGTAGCTGTATCATCAAAAAAGGGGGTTATATCAGAGAGTATCATATTTGCAGGAGACAGGGAGAGAAATACAGTAAGATTTGCATCATTTGCTTTAAATAAACTGAGGCTAGAACTAAAAAAGCACTTATAATTTATTTAAACATCACATTAACAGATTATAAAACAATAATGGTATATTTATTTTTTCTTTGTTCATATATTTAATAATCAAAAAAATGAGACTATTAGTTGTAACTTTAATACTTTGTTTAATGAATTCATGTACCACAGAATCTAAACTTGACAAAGAGTTGATTGCAGATGCCGACCATCTATTTAAAACACTCTACCCTTCTGATGAACCGGGTGCTGCAGTTTTAATTATGAAAGGGGACTCTGTAATTTTTGAGAAAGGCTACGGTATTGCCAACATGGACAGTATGAGCCCTATTGATGAGAACACCTTTTTCAATATCGCCTCTGTCTCTAAGCAGTTTTCTGCTGTTGCTCTGATGATGCTTGCAGAGAGAGGAGCTCTCTCGCTTGATGATAATGTTAAAAGATGGTTTCCGGAATTTGAATCAACCTTAATGGAGAAGATATCTTTGAGGCATCTTCTTTCTCATACATCCGGTATTCCTGATTCACGAGACCGCTCAGATAGAGTTTTTGTAACAACAGCAACAGATACTCAATCCTATAAATACATAGGAAAATTGAGGGAGTTGAATTTTGAGCCAGGGGAGATGTACGAATATATGAATCCAACTTATCAGCTGATGTATACTATTATTGAACGCAGTTCAGGAGTACAGTTTGACCAGTTTATGAGAGATAATATTTTTGATCCGGCGGGAATGAGTGAGTCAACATATTTTGAAGCCGATAAGAGTATTCCAAGAATGGCCCATGGATATCTCCAAAACAAGGAGAGTGGTATCTTTGATGAATTCGATTATGGAGAAGAGTCATTCTTTGCAACTAAGGCTGACGGAGGTTTGTACACATCTGTTCGTGAGTTTGTAAAATGGGAGATGGCGTTAAGAGAGAACATCCTGATAGATGATGTTTCCAAAAAGGAGGCACACTCAACAAAAATTGAGATAAAAGATATGCCGGGTCACTCCTACGGATATGGATGGTTTATAGAAAAGAGAGAGGGATTTCCGGATAAGATATACCACACAGGAAACAATGGGGGATTTCAGATCTATGCCGGAAGATATCCAGATCAGAAGATACTATATCTTATATTCTCCAACAGAGACGACAGAGACAGAGAGAAAACAGCAATGGCTCTGGACTCATTGTTTAAAAAAGCAAACTGGTTTTAATCTTCTCTATCTATCATTGTGGCTGAAGCCTGAGCTGATGGCATAACGACAACATCTGAGATATTTACATGAGATGGTGCTTTTACTACAAAAAGGATAACATCTGCAACATCTGAAGGAGAGAGCGGAATGAACCCCTTGTAAACACCTGAAGCCCTCTCTATATCACCTTTGAACCTAACATTTGAAAATTCAGTCTCAACCGCTCCGGGTGACACTTGTGACACCCGGATTTTGTGCTTAAAGAGATCCATGCTCATAGCCCTGGATAGAGCGTCAACTGCGTGTTTAGTAGCACAGTAGACATTCCCGTTAGGGTATACACTCTTTCCGGCAATTGATCCGATATTAATGATATGGCCTCCATCACCTGCTTTTATCATTAAACCAGATACAATCCTGCTAACATAGAGGATCCCCTTTATATTTGTGTCTATCATTCTCTCCCAATCCTCCACTAAACCACTATTGACAGGGTCTAACCCCACAGCAAGGCCTGCATTGTTTACCAGAATATCAATCTTTTTCCACTCTTCAGGTAGATTGCACAGATATTGTTCTACCTGAGAGAGTACTCGTACATCAAACGGAAGAGTCAGAACATTTATGTGATACTCTTCTTCTAGTTCTGTTGCAAGATCAGAGAGAAGTTGAACTCTTCTTCCTGTAACAATCAGATTAATCCCCTCTTTGGCAAAAGCTACTGCCGTAGCTCTGCCTATTCCAGAGGTGGCTCCTGTAATTAGAGCAATTTTTGACATTTCAGATGAAAATAAAAATTGATTAAAGTAGTCTCATAAAGTTTCCGCCAAGAATCAATTTAATATCATTCTCACTATATCCTCTTAGTTTCAACTCTTTTGTAATTACTGGCAGCTTATCGACACCCTCAAGTCCCTCCGGAGTTACCTCTATACCGTCAAAATCGGAGCCTATACCAACATGATTTACCCCAACAAGTTTAACAACATGGTCTATATGATCTACCACCTCTTTGTATGAAGGCCTTTCAATGGCAAACATATTATCTCTTGCCTGTGTAAAAATATCTTTGTAACGCTTAGGATCCTCTTTATAGAGATCTGAGGCCTCATCAAATTTATCGCATAGTGGCCAAAATTTCTCTGCATAACTGCTGTTTAAAAACGGAGGGTAAAAATTAATCTGCACCACTCCCCCTCCGGCTGCCAAATCTTTAATCATTTGATCTGTAAGATTTCTGGGGTGATTTGCAATTGAGCGACAGCATGAGTGAGTGGCGACAACCGGTGCAGTTGAATATTTTATAACATCATTAAAAGAGTCATCAGAAATATGAGAGACATCTATTAGCATACCGAGTCTGTTCATCTCCCTGATAACCTCAATTCCAAAAGGGCTGAGTCCGTTCCATCTCTTCTCTTTTGTGGCACATGAGTCACATATTTCATTATTGGCAGCATGACAAAGGGTCATATATCGTATTCCCATATCATAGAATAGTCTCAACAAACTTATATCGTTCTGAATTGGAGCTCCATTTTCCATCCCCATGAATACAGATCCTAATCCCCTCTCTCTATTGCTATAAGCCTCTTCTGCACAAAAAGCCATCGCAACCTTGTCACTGTTTGCCTCTACACTATCGTAAGTTCTTGCAATCAATTGAAGAGCCCTTCTTGTAGCAGCATCCGGATCAAGTTTGCCTGATGTATATATTGCAAAGAAGACTGCATCTAAACCACCATCTCTCATTCTGACAAAATCAAAATGACCTTTGCGCAATCTCTTCCCTAAATCTGCACCCTCTATCAAAGTCAAAGGAGTATCACAATGGGAATCAAGCACAAAGGCATCTTGATGTAAATTCTTATAACTCATAATATCTTTTTTTTTGGAAATAAAGATAGTAAAATGAGTTCTAAAATCCTCAATTTATCTTTTGAAATGTAGATATAGAGCTGATATCTAAAATTTTAATTTCAGGGTTCCCCTTATATCTGATTTTTGATCCTCCTGATGCCTCTGCCTTTAATGTGGAGGTCACAAATATTGTTGCAGCAGAGACTCCGGATAGTTTTAATGACAT
>JAUYTB010000364.1 GCA_030695305.1 Bacteroidales bacterium | reverse complement strand
ATATTAGATAGGGTGATGTTGTTTTTCACGGCATCTCTTCCCTGGATTCCACTCTATATAATATTGCTGATATGGATAGTCTACCGTTTTGGATATAAGGGAGGGAACTATCCATACTCATTAGCTGTTGTTGTGGCTGCTGTAATAACATTTGCAATTACCGATATGGGGAGCTCATATATCAAAGAGTTAACAGAACGTTTACGCCCCGGTCATGACCCTAATCTTGAGGGGCTAATAAGACTTCTCGATGGCAAAGGTGGATTGTATGGATTCGTATCTAGCCATGCTGCAAATGTATTTGGGCTCGCAACCTTTACATCATTAGTCATGGGCAGTAAAAAATATAGAGTATCAATATTTATTTGGGCATCAATTGTCTCGTACAGCAGAATCTATGTAGGAAGGCACTTCCCTCTTGACGTAATATTTGGGGCTCTAACAGGTATGGCTGCAGGATATATGATTTATGCAGCTCTTCAGTTTAAATTTATTAAAAAAATAACGGGACGAACAACGTAGTTGAGTAACCGAATAGAGATTTACAAAATGTTATATATTATTGACCACTCAACTGACCCTCAATGGAACTTAGCCGCTGAGGAGTATCTCTTTAGAAATTTTACTGATCCGGTTTTTCGTCTTTGGAGAAACAGAGCATCGGTTATTATTGGACTTCACCAGAATGCATTCGCAGAGATTAATACAAATTATGTAAGAGAACACAATATTCCGGTTGTAAGACGTCTCTCCGGCGGAGGGGCGGTTTTTCATGATCTGGGGAATCTCAATTTTACATTTATTGATAATAGCGTTAATTCGCATGAAACTTCATCTGAGATGTTCGCCAGGTTTACAAGACCAATTATTGAGGCACTCACTCTACTCGGAATAGAGGCAACTCTTAAAGGGAGAAACGATCTGGTTATTGATGATATGAAATTCTCCGGTAATGCAGTTGCTTTATATAAAAACAGAATTCTGCAGCATGGTACTCTTCTCTTCTCATCATCAATGGCAAATTTATCTGATGCTCTTGCAAACAGACCGGAACAGTATGATAGTAAAGCAGTAAAATCCAACAGAGCACGTGTTACAAATATCAGTGATCATCTTGAGAAGAAGATGACAATTGAGGAGTTTATTCTGTTTATGGAGCGGTTTATTTTGTCTCAGAGAGAGGGGAAATACATACAATACAGCTACTCTTCGGAAGATCTTGCAAAGATTGCAAAGATTAAGCTGGAAAAGTATAGCAGAGACTCATGGAACTATGGTTCATCTCCTCAATTTGAATACTCAAAGGTAAGAAGGTTTGAAGGGGGGTTGTTGGAAGTCTATATGACCGTAAAAAGGGGGATTATTCAAGAGATCAGGTTTTATGGAAACTATTTTTTCAAAAAAGAGAGCCGGGATCTGGAGCAGATTCTCATTGGGACACCATGTAGTCTAGTATCTGTAGCAGATACTTTAAAAAGAGTAAACCTCTCCGATTACTTTGTAAATATAACCGAAGAGGAGTTTCTTAGTATGTTATTCTAACTAATTATATCTGATAATCACACCTCTCTCTTTTTCTCTTTAACTTTTACTAGTAAATCTTTTAAAATAGCTATACAGTCAACTACCGCATCTTCAAATTTTCCAGAGTGACGCTCTACTACCAGGTCGTTTCCCGGGATAAAGAGTTTGATCATTACATTTTTGTTTTCGTAGTCAGGCAAAAGGCTTAAAATAACCTCTACGCTTTTTACTTCATCATAGAATTTTGGAAGCTTTGCCAGTTTCTTTTCAATGAAGTCGATAAGTTTGGCGTCTGCGTCAAATTTTAGTGACTGAATTCTGATGTCCATATTAACCTCCTTTTTTTGCTCT
>JAUYTB010000352.1 GCA_030695305.1 Bacteroidales bacterium | reverse complement strand
CAAAAAGGTCTCATTAAAAGCATCAAAAAAAGAGTATGGAGGTATTAATCTTAAAGCATTTATGGTGATCAAGAACAGGCCAGCCACAAAGTCTGGTGGCGATGATAACTGCTTTGTGGTAATGACAAATGATGATGATAGCGAAGAGGGAAGTGGAGATGATGGTGGAACTGCTCCGGGAGGAAATGCTGCTGATATCCAATTTGTATCAATTTCTACACTAAACGGAAATATACTCTATGCAATGGTTTTTGTTGACGGTTTCCTTGAATATTTAATAATGCCGTCTGTTGTTCCTATTATTGATCCTAATTTTGAAGCAGATCCTAATTTCAGTGTTTGGCTTACAACAAATGACCAAGAAGACTGGTATAGAAATTTAAACGAATTATATTTTACTGCGTACAAAACGAGTTCTTCGCCTAACATACAAATAAGAGACATTATTAATTTTAATCAAGACGGTGGAGATGAAAACGAAAATCCCAGTAATCCGATAGATTATGAAATTTCACCTCCAGACGATCCGGGTGGAGATCCGGAAATAAATTTTGGGTTTCAAATTACTTTGAATGTATATCCCGCAAACTCAGGAGTAACAATTGGAAGTGGTTACTACCCTACTTTTATAGTAAAAACATTAATTAAAGCAATTCCAAATTCAGCATATAAGTTCTCCAATTGGAGCGGAGATTTTTCAGGCATGTCTCAGGAGTTTGAGTATAATAATTTAGTTACTCAAAACATAACAGCAACTGCAAATTTTGTAAGAATTCCTTGCAGAGATATTCAAAGTGGGAAAAGTTCACCTTTAGTTAATTTGGCACTGGCACCTCCAAATCCAAATATTATTGGGGGTGCGTTGTGGGGTAATGATTATAGAAAATTTAAAAATGGTGATCCTAAACATCATCAAGGTATAGATTTTGCTACTTACATAGGGGAGCCTGTTTACTCAATGTTTGATGGAGTTGTGCTAACCGATCCGGTTGTTTCTCAGCCAAATAGAGATGGCGGTGATTACCCACCCGGATATAATGGTGATATAAATGCTGCCGGTAACAGAATAAGAATCGCAAGTAATGTTGTAGGAAATAACCTTATAATAGCCTACTGGCATCTTCAACCTGGAGGCACAATTAATCCAAACACCGGACAATTTTATAAGAGTGGAGATATCGTTAAGGTTGGAGATATCATAGGTTACGCAGGTATAACAGGAAATGCTAACCCTTCAGTACCACATTTGCACCTGACTATTATAAAGAACGGAGCTGAAATAAACCCGCAAGAGTATATCTATGGAATAATAAGTGCGACTACAACAACAATAATAACAAACTGTGGAAATTAAAAATATTTAGGTTATGAAAAATTTAAGAACAGTCATCAGTAGTTTAACTGTATTGATAATTATCCTTTTAAACAACCAGAAGTTATCGGCACAGGATGTAAATGGAATGGAACTAGGGAAAATCTATAATTACAGTTACATGATCAACAAATTTGGCACACCCGACAAATACAGGTGTGGGAACAGCGAATACGGCCTTGACGAAGAGTATTACTACGGTCCAAATCTTTTCAGATTTAGCGAAAATGGATGCTTCGGAGCGTTTTCTTTAAAAGACAATCGTTTTGCTGTTTTTACATTAGACATGCAAGGAGGAATTAAAGTTGGCGACCCTGTAACAAAATTTAATCAATTGGGTTTTGGTCAACTTATCTCACGAGGAAATAACCATTATGAATTTATAGGGTGCGGAGATGCCTGGTTTGATATATATCACAATAATGGTATTATTACAACAATGCTATGCCGTTTTCCAAGTTAAACTAAAAGTAAAAATGAAGTAACTGTATCCCGGGTATACTTTATCCGGGATTCTTAAATTGACAAAATTTAAATGAAAGTATTCATCTGTTCTCTTCTATTCTCTCTCTTCGTTATCACAAATCTCTATTCACAGCATCCTTCAATAAAAGTAAATGGTTTAGAGCTTGGGCAAGCATATACTGATTCTCAGATAAGAGACTCCTTGGGCAATCCAACATCAGTATTAACCGGTTCAGATGATGATATTCCGGGAGTTACAACATACTTGTATAATAACAATTGGTTCACCTTCCAAAATGGAGTATTAATTCTTTTCGTTATTAAGACATCTCAATTTAAACTTAATAATATCCTGACTGTGGGGATGAACTTCAATGTTACATCACAAATTGGAGGAATATTAACGCCTTTTGATTCACGAACTTATTGTTGGTATCCTCATGAAAATTATCGAACCCAGGTTGGGTGTGTAACTATTCAATATAATACATTAGATAACTCAATAATATCAATAGTCGGAGAAACACCAGGATTTATACTTTAAAACTTAATATCCTAAACTATCCCGGGTACTGTGTGCCCGGGATTCTTTAAAAAACATATTAGTAAGTAAAATAATATTCTCACTGTTGCGATCTCTTTTTTTAAAAGTAATATCTTTTCTCAGAGTACTTCAATAAAAGTTAATGGTTTAGAGCTTAGGGAATTTTTAAAAGCGGAGATTTGGTTATGGTTGGAGATTTTGTAGGCTATGCAGGAATAACAGGAAATGCTAACCCTTCAGTACCACATTTGCACCTGACTATTATAAAGAACGGAGCTGAAATAAACCCGCAAGAGTATATCT
>JAUYTB010000350.1 GCA_030695305.1 Bacteroidales bacterium | reverse complement strand
TTGTCTTTCTGGAAGAGGCTGCACTCTGAACAGATTGTCTGGTTACATAGCAAGTTCCCTCTAACTGGGCAATAAGTTCTGTTATTTTTAGTGGTTTACCGTGAAGCTCCTCTTCTCTTCCGAAGGGCGAAGTGGATGTCTTCATACCTAATAGGGTAGTAGGTGCCATCTGGCCGCCGGTCATACCATAAATAGCATTATTGATAAATATTACAACGATATTCTCACCTCTGTTGCAGGCGTGGATAATCTCAGCAGTTCCTATAGATGCTAGATCTCCGTCTCCCTGATAAGTGAATACGTATTTGTCCGGGCATAGTCTCTTTGTGGCTGTTGCTAGTGCCGGTGCTCTTCCGTGTGCTGCCTGTTGCCAGTCAATATCAACGTAGTTATATGCAAAAACGGAACATCCTACTGGTGAGATTCCAATTGTCTTCTCCTGTATTCCCATCTCCTCAATAACCTCTGCAATAAGTTTGTGAACAGTACCGTGAGAACAGCCGGGACAGTAGTGCATGACATTGTTGCTAAGAACAGGACTCTTTGAGTATACCTTGTTCTCTGGTTTGATTATATCTTTCAGATCCATATTTGTCTGCATTATTATTTATTGATAGCTTTTTTAAATGCGTTGAACACCTCATCCGGAGATGGAACTATACCTCCTAATCTTCCAAAGAAATTCACAGGAATTTTTCCATTTACAGCAAGTCTAACATCTTCAACCATTTGGCCTGCACTTAGTTCAACTGACATCATAGATTTCAACTGAGGAACAAGTCTTTGTATTTCAACTGTCGGGAAAGGATATAGAGTAATTGGCCTGAGCAGTCCAAGTTTAATCCCCTCCTCCCTGGCAAGCTCTATAGTATTTTCACAAATTCTTGCCATACATCCGTAAGCAACAATAATATGATCTGCATCTTCACACATATAGCTCTCAAATCTCACATCCTCGCTCTCCATTTGTTTGTACTTCTCCTGAAGCTTGAAGTTTAATCTCTCATGCACAGCAGCGTCAAGAGCAAGTGATGTTATTACATTTTGCTTTCTTTGTGCACTCTTACCTGTAGTTGCCCAAGGGAAGTTCTTCTTAATCTCATCGTCTGTCCACCTTGGTTTAACGGGCCTGAGTTCTACCTTCTCCATCATCTGTCCTACAACACCATCTGCAAGAATCAATACAGGGGTAAGATATTTAAATGCAAGATCAAATCCAAGATCTACAAAGTCGTACATCTCTTGTGCCGAAGATGGTGCTAATACAACCATCTTATAATCTCCGTGTCCGCCACCTTTACATGCCTGAAAATAATCACCTTGTCCTGGCTGGATAGTTCCAAGTCCGGGACCGCCTCTAACTATATTTGCAATAACACAAGGTAGTTCGGCTCCTGCAAGATAGCTGAGACCTTCGCACATAAGGCTTATTCCGGGGCTGCTGGAAGATGTCATTACCTTTTTTCCGCAAGAGGCACCACCATAAAGCATATTTATTGATGATGTTTCACTCTCTGCCTGTAAAACAACCATTCCGGTTGTCTCCCATGGTTTCTCAGTCATTAATGTCTCCATAACCTCTGACTGTGGTGTAATAGGGTATCCGAAGTATCCGTCGCAACCATTCCTAATAGCTGAGATTGCAATAGCTTCGTTACCTTTCATTAAAATGTATTCTGCCATATTAAATAATGATTTATCAGTTATACTTTAACTCTGTAAACAGTTATACATGAATCCGGGCACACAGTTGCACAATTTGTACATCCTGTGCAATTATCCGGGAATGCCATAAAAGCATAGTTGTAACCTTTGCTGTTTACCTCTTTAGCTAAAGCAATGGTGTTAGTAGGACAGTTCACAAGGCATACACTGCAACCCTTGCACTTTTCTGAATCTACAACGATAGCTCCTCTTAATGCCATATTGATTTATTATGTTAAGTTTATAAATTTCTACAAAAATATAATTATTTCTCCTAAAGTGAAAGGATTTTCTCTAAAATTGATATAATTACTTAGAAAAATAATTAAATCCTTTAATAACTCCCTCAATTATATAATTCCACCTAAGTATTATGCCGGCAATCAGAAATAATATAACAACCAAAGAGCCGCGCGTAAAGGGTGAGAGTTCATTATACCAGTTAGTGATTCTTTTAAAAAAGTTCATAGCTTTTTTCTATTTTACGATTCTAATTCTGGCATCAACGGCAACTACATTTTTTGAATTGCCAAGAAGAGGGTTAAGGTCCATCTCAAAGATTTCCGGTGTTGCATTACATAAGGCCGAAACTCTCCTTATTGCGTCAGAGAAGAGAAACTGGTTCACACCCTCCTGTCCTCTGGTCCCTTCAATTATCTTGAAGCTTTTTAAAGAAACAATCATCTCCTCTGCCTCTGCTTTGGATACAGGATTAAGCGAAACACTAACATCGTGAAGTGCCTCTACAAATATCCCCCCAAGACCGCACATTATAAGATGACCGAAATTATCCTCTCTTTTGGCTCCGATAAAGAGTTGTGTCCCGGATAACATTGGCTGAAGGAGTATGGAGGTTGTTCCCTCAATTTTCATCATTCTGTTAAATTCAACGATAAGGGTCTCTTCGTCTGATACATTGAGGACAACACCTCCGACATCAGATTTATGAACAGGTCCAATTACCTTCATAACAAGAGGAAAGCCAATACTTTTGGCCATTTTTACTGCCTCTTTTAAATCTCCAGCTATAGCCTCTTTTGCTCTGTTTATTCCTGCGGCATCAAGTAGTTTCTGTACCATTAGAGGAGGCAGGTATCCGTCGCCGCAGCTCTCTATAACAGATCTTATCAGCTGCTTATCCACAGGAGGTAACTCGGAGTCATAAAAATTAGTCTTGTTATTAAGTACTTTAGCCAAGGCAGAGCCAAACACGACTTCATCCGGAAAAGATATTCCCCCTTTTGAGTGAAAAATTCTGATCTCATCTTTAACATTTATTACAGAGGGCAGAATAGGGTATATTGTTTTTTTTGCTTTTTTTATCCTGTTAATAAGATTATCATAAACATCATATACCGGAGACAGGCCCGGAGATCCAAATATTACAGCTATTGAGTCTGTCTCAAACTCCTCTTCGCACGCATCAATTATATGTGAAAGTTGGTCAGATGTTCCTGTTGCCAGAAAATCTATTGGGTTGGAGACAGATGAACCTGGATAAAGTTTGGACAATAGGTCATTTGCTTTTTTTCCTGAGAATTCCGGAATCTTTATACCGTTTGCAGATAAAACATCAGTTAACATAACGGCCGGGCCACCGGCATGTGTGATGATTGCAACTTTATCTCCCTTAGGACGTGGATACATAAGAACCGAAGCCACGGTAGCCAGTTCTATCCTGCTGTAGCAGCGTATAATGCCAGCTTTTTTAAAGAGTGCAGTTATTGCTGTGTCCGGATTGGCCAGGGCACCGGTATGTGATGATGCAGCCCTGCTTCCTGCCTCACTATAGCCAGATTTGATGGCCGCTATTGATGCCCCTTTTTTAATAAGTGACCTTGAATGCTTCAGTAGTTTATCGGGTTTGTTTATACTCTCTATATAAAGTAGTTTTACCGGTGAACTTTTGCCGTGTATATATGTCAAATCGAGATGTTCAAGGATGTCTTCAACTCCTGTCTGAGCGCTGTTGCCTACAGAATAGACCGAAGAGAAGGGAAGACCCAGCTGCATAGATGCTTCAATAATAAAGACAGCAGTTGCTCCTGACCCGGAAATAATATCTACTCCTGAGGAGTTTAGTGCTGGTATTGGCTGAGTGAATACTCCCGCATAAGCAGGTGTAAGAACTCCAATACAATTTGGGCCTATAAGTGTAGCTCCTGCTTTGTTCGCAATGGTGGTAATCTCTTTTTCCAGAAGAGCCCCTTCCGGACCATCTTCGTGAAAGCCGGCAGAGAAGATAATAATTGCCTTACAAGATTTTTTTGTGCAGAGGGTGGTCATGGTTTGCGGACACATTGATGCCGGTATTGCAAGAATAGCAAGGTCTGTCTGTGGGAGCTCTTCTGCAGATTTAAAACACTTAATACCTTGTATAAATTCACTCTTTGGGTTTACAACATATATTTTCCCTTTGTATCCTGTGTTGATCAGATTTCTTAGGACACTTCCTCCCGGTTTTTGTGTGTCATCAGAACCCCCAACCACAACTATACTTTTTGGAGATATTAGCTCTTTGGTGATCATGTTTTTGTTTTTAGGGCACAAATATAATGAAAAGAAAGTAAAATATTAGATTATGCTTATAGAAATTCAATAAAATTTGAAAATGCCTTATAACTGTTATTTTTTTTGTTGTAAAGAAACCATACACGCTTATCTTTAAAATCTATATATCTGTATCCTGTAGATATTGAATCATGGTCAAAAGCAGGATTGTGCAACTTATCTCCGTACCTCCACTGTTTTGACATTAGCCCGGGGCCGGAACGTAATGAAAGTCCGTTGTCCATCCAGCAAATTATAATCTTCTCTATAGATTTTGTGTAATTTAAACTGCAAAAATTATAAAGAATCAATCCACTACCCTCACTTCCGGAGAGCTTCTCAAACTCGCCTTCGTGAATATGTTTTGTAAAGTTTATAAGAAATAAGCTGTTATTTTTTACAATGCTACTAAAACACTCACTCCATATCTCATTATTATAATACATATCAAGAATTTTGGAAAGAGTTGATGCCACCGAAAGTTCACTATAGGTGATCCATTTGGTTTCAAGTATTTCATATGGCGGTAACGGAGAGTATTTAAGCCCAATTTCGGATGCTCTTCTCTCAAAATCTGTCCCTGGTAAGATTTTGAGTAGCTCTAACTGTATCTCTCCGGGAGAGGCAACGATTAATTTACGAACATCACTAAAAAGATTTTCAAGGGTGTAGTAAGGCAGACCTGCAATCAAATCACAATGAATATCAAATTTCCCAAAAGAGAGTAGAGTTGATAACCCCTCCAGGGTGCCCTCACTCTCTCCATACCTCATACACTCTTTGGTGACAATATCGTTAAGACTTTGAATACCTGCTTCGAGGTGAAGAAGAGCCGGAGGAGTTGTTTTTAACTCCTCCTTAACACCATCTCCCAGAATCGCGGGGTGAATCTCCAGGTGGAAGTTTATATCCGGATGATATTTTTTAAACAGATTGAGTAGGGATGATGCTCTTGAATCTGAGGAGTTGAATGTTCTGTCAAGAACTCGTACCTCCTTGATATTCCTGGTTCTTATCCTGTCCAGGCGAGTTTCGATTTCGTCCAGAGCTATGTTTTCTACTTTTCTGCCATCTCCGCTTATACAGAAGGCACATCTGTTAAAGCATCCTCTGGAGGTCTCAATCTGAACAAAAGGTTTATTCCAGCTAAAAAATCGTGACGATTCTGGTGGGTAGAGAGCGGTGAAATTCTTTACAACAGCATTGCCATTGTCGTAATACTCCCCGTTTAGGTCAAGGTGGCAGAATCCGCTAAGTCTCTTCCAGTGAGACTCATTGTGAATGGCTCGGATAAATTGAGGATAGATATCTTCGCCCTCACCACGGAATACAGCTGTAATAAATCTGTTTTTTATTAAGTACTCTCTGTTCTCTCCAAGGTATTCCGGTCCTCCTAACACTATTCTCAAATCGGGTAATAGTGCCTTAGCTCTATTGAGTATTGTGAGTAAAAAAATGTGATTAAATAACCATGATGTAGATAGTATGTAGTCCGGCCGGAATTCAGATATCTGAGAGAGATAAAAGCTTTGATCACGATTTATTGTACCAGATAGTATCTGCCATTTATGCTTAGATTCATCATGAGGCAAAAGTTGAGCATGTAGTGCCGGAATTGCAAGAGAAGAGTGTGAATAGGAGGAGTTTATATCAAGCCAAAGGATTCTCATTTTTATTCAAAGATAGTGATTTATCTATTTTAATGATTTTTAATTCTTACTCAAAATGACTACTTTTGAAAAATTTTGACCATAATGGAGAGCACTATTTTGATAAAAGGTATAATGACAGTGCACGGAAAGCGTGATGTCCTTATAAAAGGAGAGAGGATAGAAAAAATTGCCGATAATATTGATTTCAATGCCCAAAAGCTGATTGACGGCACAAAAAAACATCTGCTTCCCGGTTTTATTAACATGCATACACATGCAGCCATGACACTTATGAGAGGCATTGGGGAGGATATGGTTCTAAAAGAGTGGCTCTATAAAAAAATATGGCCAACAGAGCAGAAGCTAGATGAAGAGCTTGTTTACTGGGGTACCAAACTCGCTTGTCTTGAGATGATAAAGAGTGGGACTACATGCTTTAATGATCAGTACTGGTATCTTGAATCCGCTGTTAAGGCTACTGCAGAGATGGGTCTGAGATCGGTTCAGCCATTTGTTATTCTGGATCTTTATGACCCTTCAAAATTCAGTAAGATCAAAGAGGATTGCTTCATGGCTTGGGAGAAATCTCAGTCATGGGGGGGGGCAAACCGTTTTGCAATAGGTATTCACTCTCCATACAGTGTTTCACAAGAGATGTTATTGTGGGGTAGTGAGTTTGCCAGAGAGCGTAACCTGCTTGTCCATATACATGTGTCAGAGACAGAGGGTGAAAACAGAGACTCTATTGCAAAACACGGAGTATCTCCAACTCTCTATCTTGACAGGTGCGGAGTACTTGGCCCCAATGTTATTGCAGCGCATTGCCTATGGATGGACGACAGAGATATTGAGATCTTTTCTGAAAGAGGGGTAAAGGTTGTGCATAACATCAACTCAAACCTTAAGATAGCTTCGGGTTATAAATTCAGGTATAATGAATTTAGGGATGCCGGAGTTACAGTTACTCTTGGAACAGATGGTTGTGCCTCTTCCAATAATCTTGATATGTTAGAGGCGATGAAAATTGCCGCTCTGGTTCAAAAAGGGTGGAGAGGCGATCCTACAGCATTGCCAATAAACGAATTATTATCACTGGCAACCGAAAACGGAGGCAAGGCGCTTGGAATTGATACTGGTGTAATAAGAGAGGGCTCGCTTGCAGATCTGATTCTGATAGATACCGACTCTTATGCCTTCACTCCCGATATCAACTTTTTAGCAAATCTTATCTATTCGGCAAACAGTTCATGTGTCGAAAGCGTTATATGTAACGGACAGGTTGTTATGGAGGGAAGAGGTGTAGAGGGTGAGAGGGAGATTCTGGATAATGTTAACAGATTATATACAAAATTATTATAATTAGATGTCTAAAGAGTATATTGAGATGATCAGGGAGGCAGCCTCCTTTATCTCGGATAAAATTGAGAGAAGAGTACCTTTTGCGGGTATCATTCTTGGAAGTGGTCTTGGTGATTTGGCAGAAAAGATTGATAATAAGATTATCATCCCATATTCGGAGATTCCCCATTTTGCCTTATCAACAGCTATGGGCCATAAGGGGAATCTTATAGCCGGAGAGTTAGGTGGAAAATTTGTCGTTGCCATGCAGGGACGTTTTCACTATTATGAAGGATATGGTATGGATAAAGTTACTCTTCCTGTAAGAGTTATGAAGTTGCTGGGGATATCATATCTTTTTGTGTCAAATGCAGCTGGAGGGGTAAATAAAGAGTATAGAGTGGGGGATATAATGGTTATAAAAGATCATATAAATCTAATGCCTAATCCTTTAATAGGTAAAAATCTAGACCAATTCGGCCCAAGATTTCCGGATATGACAAGACCGTACGATCTTGCTGTTATTAACATAGCCGAGACCATAGCGCAAAAAATGGGTATTAAATTACACAAAGGTGTATATCTTGCTGGTACCGGCCCTACTTACGAAACTCCGGCCGAATACAGCTTCTTCAGAACTATTGGGGCTGATGCTGTTGGAATGTCTACAGTACCGGAGGTAATTGTTGCAAGACACTCATCTATACCTGTTTTTGGAGTATCTGTTATTACCAACGAAGCATTTGCTTTTGCAGATGATTTTGTCAATGACGGAGATGATGTAATTGAGGCCGCAAACAGTGCTGCCCAGAAGTTGACAACTCTTGTTACAGGAGTAATAGAGTCACTTTAGAGGCTGATATGAGCAAGATTCCTTCACAATATTTAGTTTTGGCAACAGAACTCTCCCAATACTCTCACAGAGTGTGGGAGAGGGGATATGTAGTTGCTAATGGTGGAAATCTCTCAATTAAAATATCAGAAAACATGATTCTCTCAACTCCTACAATGGAGTCAAAAGGGGAGCTAAAGCCAGAAGATATGGTCATTTCAGATTTTTCTGGACAAAGAGTTTACGGAGATAAGAGTGCATCAACAGAAATCCTTTCTCACCTAGCTTTTTACCGGGCAAATAGTAGAGCTAAAGCTATTATCCATACCCACCCTCCATATACCTGTTCATTCGCATTTACAGACTCATTACCATATGAATATATGTGTGCAGAGAGTGCTTTGTGGTTAGGGAGTGTGTGCGTTATTCCTTACATTCAACCCGGTTCTTCCCTTTTGGCTAATGAAATTGAACGTCTCTCAACTGAAAGTTTGGTTATTCTTATGAAAAATCATGGTCTAATGACAGCAGGCGAGACATTAAAAGATGCATGGTGGAGATGTGAAGTAATGGAGAATAATTGCAAGATATCTCATTTGATAATGTCAAGAGGAGATCGGGCAACAAATATCAACAAAATAGATGAATAGAGATTTTTTTGGTTACGATTCAGTTGAAATTACTCCGGATGGCACTGCCGTAAAAATACTTGACCAGACGGAATTGCCAAATAGAGAGAATTTCATCTATCTTTCAAAATTGGATGAGATAATAGAAGCCATAGTTTCTCTAAGGGTACGTGGTGCTCCTGCAATTGGTATAGCCGGCTCTTTTGGATTGACAGTGATACTAAAAGGGCTCCACTTACGGGACTCAGGGAGATACTTGATAGAGTTTGAGAGGATAAGCGCACAGTTAATAGATGCAAGGCCAACGGCTGTAAATCTCCTGAATAATATAAAGAGACTTAAAGTCAGATTACACTACGAATTATCAAATTGCGATTGTTCTGTCTCACATTTAGAGCGTGTTATGCTTGAAGAGGCAATAAGAGTTAAAGAGGATGATATTTCGGCGAATCTTAAAATGGCTGAGTATGGCCTCTCTCTGCTCAAACCCGGTTCAACAATTCTTACATACTGTAATGCAGGGCATCTTGCAGTTTCACGATATGGTACAGCATTAGCTCCTGTCTATCTGGCAAAAAGCAGAGGCGAAGATATAAAGGTTATTGCATGTGAAACAAGGCCTCTGTTTCAGGGGGCGAGAATTACTACTTTTGAATTGAATAAATGCGGAATAGATACAACACTCATTTGCGATAATATGGCAGCCTCTGTGCTCTCTAAAGGTTTTGCAGATGCTGTTATTACCGGGTGCGACAGAGTAGCCTCCAATGGTGACACTGCAAATAAAATAGGTACGTTATCACTCTCTGTACTTGCCGGTTTTTATAAAATTCCCCACTATGTTATTGGCCCTTCTACCACTATAGATCCCTTATGCGAAAGTGGTGATGAGATAGTAATTGAGCAGAGGGCACAAGATGAGGTCACAACCCGTTGGTTCAGTTCAAGAATTGCTCCGGAAGGCGTTAAGGTCTATAATCCGGCTTTTGATGTAACACCTGCGGAGCTTATATCTGCAATAATAACAGAGAAGGGGATCTATAGATACCCTTATAATTTTAAAGAGATATGATAAAAAACATAGTATTTGACCTTGGAGGAGTTCTTGTAGGTCTTAACAGAGATGCTTGTATAAAAGCATTTTCCAATATTGGATTTCCTGGTTTTGACAAAATTCTTAACGAATATGTACAGGGAGGATTTTTCCTTGACTACGAAAAGGGGATGATAACAACAGAGGAGTTCAGGGATATAATAAGGGGCTATATAGAACCTGAGATTAGAGAAGGTATTACCGATTCTCAGATAAACCAGGCGATGGGCTCTTTTCTTGACAGAATTCCTGAATACAAACTGGACTTAATCCTTTCATTAAAAAAGAGCTATAGGATCTTTATGCTTAGTAACACAAATCCTATTGCAATGGATGTTGTTCGCCCCTATTTTGAAAGAGATGGATTGTTATTGGAAGACTACTTTGAAAAATTATATCTTTCATTTGAGATGATGCTTGCGAAACCTGACCCACGGATATTTAAAGCTCTAATTTTTGATTCGGGAGTCAAATCAGAAGAGACTCTCTTTATTGATGACTCTCCGTCAAATATTGCTTCGGCGGCAGATCTTAATTTTAAAACTCTGCTATTCTCACCGGAGCAAAATCTTTATGATGAGATTAAAAAGGTACTATGACAGATAACAGGAGAACAGATGAGAGGGTTAAATTCATTAGTCTTTCAAGTGGAAGCAGCGGTAATAGCTACTATATCGGTAATAACAGCGTATCCTTGCTTATAGATGCTGGGATTGGTACCAGAACTATTAAGAAGAGACTATCGGAGCATAATGTTGATATTGAGTCGGTAGATTTTGTGCTGATTACTCACGATCATTATGACCATATAAAACATCTTACAAGTTTGACAGAGAGGTTTGCAAAGCCGGTCTATGCAACAGAACATCTGCTTAACTCTCTTGAAAATCATCACCATACACGGGGACGATTGAAAGGGTACAAGAGAGTTTTGGAGAAAGAGGTCCCTTTTATTTATAAAGATGTATCTATAACTGCATTTGATGTTCCTCATGATGCATCGGAGTCTCTTGGCTATTTTATAGATTTTATGGGGGAGAGATTTACTGTTATAACAGATCTTGGAAGAGTGACCAGCAGAGTCACAGATTATTGTAAAATATCTGAGAATATAATTATTGAATCAAATTATGATTGTATTATGCTTGAAAAGGGTGGATATCCTAAAGAGCTGATTGAGAGAATAAGAGGAGGGAGGGGGCATCTCAGCAACCATGAGACTTCCAGTGCGATAGCAGGTTTTTACCACACAGGGATTAAGAATATATTCCTTTGCCATCTAAGTGATAAAAACAATACCCCAAAACTTGCTTATGAAGCCTCTTTAAGGTCACTTAGCAAGATTGGGGTAAGGGTGGGAACAGATATGAACCTTTACTGTCTTCCCAGAAAAGATCATATCTGTTATTTTGTCTGAACTCTTGTATCTGGCATTAATTCTCTAAAAAACAAAGCATTCATAAAAAGTCTGGAACTGCCGTACCAGTATCCTCTAAAATTTGGGTTGTCGCAGAAGTAGATAACACCTCTGCCTGCAAGAATAGCAGGAGACTCTTCTATTGTCTGCAGATTTGTTTTTGAAAGATAGCCGCTGACAAGAGGCTCTTTTGTATAGGATGCCTGTAAAACATTTCCGGACAAAGCTTCCGAAATATAGGTTCGTCCTCTTTTGAAAAGATAGAGTTCGTCAGACAAAACCCCATAGAAGAGAGGGGAGTTTTTATTGAATTTTGTCTTGAGAATAACTCCGCTTGCATACTCTCTTCTGCCTGATACCTCCCTGATATCTGCAACTCCAATCTCGTTGATAGTGGCAAGAGCTTGATCGGCCCCAATTATAATGTTCTGAGGGGAGTTTGCCCAATCTTTTAATCTGCTGTTTACATCGGAGGGGAATCTATAGTTACCATTAATAACTATTGTATTATACTGGCTTAAATCAATCTCGGAGAGAAGAGCGGCATCAATTATTGATGCTGGCATTGAGTATTTATGATCTAGAAGGTGCCAAAGCTCTCCGATTGAGCCGTAAGATGCCCCTCTGCCAGTAATTAGAGCAATCTTAGGAAGTGATATTTGTCTAAAGTGAGAACTACCCAAATCAAATTCGGTTCCAAAACTGGTTTTGGCTGCATGAATATTTGTATTTGTCTTAATTGCAATAGATTGTAATAGCTTATTAAGCTCCTGAGGTGCAATATCCTGAGCTCTTACAGGTATCATAACTGCTCCTGCCTCAAACGCGATCTCACCGATGGTTGTCTCAATTCTAAAAGGAAGATCCCCAACTCGAAGAGAGAGCCCTTGCTCAAGAAGAGAGTATAGTAATTTATAAGAGTTTTGCTCTTTAATTTCAAAGAGATAAGCCAGGTTACTAAATCCAGTAACCTCCCCTTTTTTTGGGATGATCTCTGTAACTCTCTCTCCTAAAAGGCCATCTGTAGTCAATATCTCTTCATATTTCAGATTCAAAGCAAGAGGAAGAGTCCATGCAGATATATCGTAGAAGGTTGTATCTGTATAATTTGTAATCTTATCAAAGAGTGTTCTTATAAGACGATACTCCTTTTGCATTAGAGGAAGGAGATAACTATCGGAGGCGTTGAATTTTTTTCTGTTTACAGTGATATCTTTATTAAGTTTAAATAGATCAATATTGTGTGTTTTAAGTATATGGAGCAACTCCTCCATTAATGAGTTATTAGATTGTGAGTCTATAATATAACCCTTAATAGCTCCCCTCTTAGCCATCTCTGCAGACTCCTTGTATGAATCAATTTTAAATCTGTTCAACTCCTCTCTTTTATCTATTCCGGCATTAATTGCGGAATAAGTGCATAATGCCTGATGGCGTATAATGTCCGGAAACTTGAGCAAAACACCGTTTCTTTTCTGAATATGACCTCTTGAGCTTGGCTGCTCATAGAGAATGCCTATTGCACCAATCATATCGGGATATGAAGCACCTTTACCGGTATAAAAATTGTCGTATCCCTCTTTGGTAAAGAAGAGGACACCATCATTTTCTAAGATTCTTGCATGATAAAGAGATATCTCTTCGGTCAATCTTCTGTTTTGGGCCGGTACAAGAGTGTTTGTGCTATTCTTGATTCCCGGAGAGAAGTATGCTCCGTTGGTACTGCCTTGTTCGTGATAATCATTTACAAGTACCGGATGCCACTTCATGAACACTTTTAACCGGTGATAGCTCTCCGGATGTTGAACCGGAAGCCAGTCACGATTAAGGTCAAACCAGTAGTGGTTGCTCCTGGAACTGGGTGCAGGTTCCCTGAACTCTCTGGAGAATGGGTCAAGAACAGCAGAGTAGCTTCTTGTTGAGTTTACCCAAGAGGCAAATCTGTTGATTCCGTCGGGGTTTTGAGCCGGTTGAATAATTATAACAGACTCGTTGAGAATTCTCTCTATTTCACTCCCTTGGGCTGCTGCCAGATAGTATACAACGGCTAGTGATGCGTTTACTCCGCTCGCCTCATTGCCATGAACACTATAGCCAAACCACATAACAATAGGCATCTTATCTACAGGAAGGGTTGATGACAGAGAGGGATCCGTCATCTTTAGCTGCTGTTTCTGTATTTTATCAATATTTTTAAGATTATCCTCAGAACTTATAGTTAAAAAAATGAGGGGTCTTCCTTGATATGATTGTCCGGACTCTTCATATATAATTCTTTTAGATAATTTTGATATGGTTCTCATATAGGAGATCAGTTCATCATGACTTACATGTCTCTCTCCCGGATCATATCCCAAGTGATCATGTGGGCTGGGTATTTCTGAGTTCAATGTGTACTCTCCATCAGGAAGGAAGTGTCTTATACCCTGAGCATTAATAGATAAACTTAGGGTAGTTAAGATTAGAGTGAAAATAATTTCTTTGTATTTCATATATGATTGTTATTATTCTACAAATTGTAAAGCAAAATATTTTGCAGTTAATCTCTCACCTGTAGCTCTCTCTATCATTTCATTCCACTCCAATTTCATCCCCGGCTCAAATATCTTTTCACTCATCCATCTGCCTACATCTTTATTGCCGTAGTAGCTATCATCTTTTATCTTACCACTTTTAGTTATGTTATTTACAATATAGTAATGCAACTGAGAAGCAAGCATCTCTCCAAGTTGATAGTTATGATAGTAGCATGGGTAGAGTGCAATATGAATCTTGGTTGCCCAATCCGGCTCATCTCTCCCCTCCGGTTTGTTAAGCATCTGATATTTTGTAACCAGATCCCACCAGAGCTGATTCAGGTCCTGATCTGGATTGGAGTACATTGCTCTCTCAAATCTGTAGACTACCTGTACCCATCGGCTAAAAATCAGCTGTTGAAGCCTTAAAGAGCGAAAGCAGTCATCTTTTATCATCTCAACATCAGCGTCTTTAAGATCCAGCATCTCTCTCATCCATTCCGGATTTCTGGAAAGTCTGCCAAAGATCATTGCAACAGCTTCAGTTGTAAAGGAGTGTGCTGCATTTCTGAGAAAATAGGGGTTTTGATCAATATCGTGTCCTGCAGAGTAGACAGCATGTCCAAATTCGTGCAGCATAGTTCCCATCCACTGTTCGGTACTCCGAATATTGCAAAGAACTCTTATATCACCTTCTGAATCAATATCAATACAATATGCGTGTTGATTCTTAAGTGGCTTTTCGTAAAGGTCACTTTTTTTCATAATATCCTCTGTATCCAGCCCAATACTCTTAAAATATTTTACTGTGAGCTCTTCCAGATTTTTGCCTTCATAAAACTTATCCAGATCTACCGGATATAGCTGTGGCGACTCCTGAAAGAATCTCCCCTGAAAGTGCCACGGCATAAGTTTAGTCTCATCAACATTATAACGCTTAGAAAAAGATCTATCCATCTCTCTTTTAAGAAGATTAAAAGAGTCTTTTGTCAGAGAGTCAAGTTCGTCAAAAAGTGATGATATATCACTGACATTTTGCCCGGAGAGTTCAAGACTCATAGTGTGATAATTATCAAAGCCAAGGGAGTTGGCAACTCTGTTTCTGGTTTTAACCAACTCGATTACATCTTTAGCAACTAGCTTTCCAATCTCTTTATGAGCTCTCCACGCCTCTTCAAGTTCTTCATTTTTCAAAGATGTCTGAAGAACTCTCTCGACGTCGTTATCAGAGATTTGAGCTCCTTTGTATAATGCCCTGAATGAAGCATATTTCTGCTCCAAAGCAGATGACATCCTGATTATTTCACTTAACGTATTTGTGTCAGTTTGGTTTCCTAAGAAATTATTATAGAGAATTGTCAGTTGCCTGTTTAAGAGAGAATCTTTAATATTACCGCTCTCTTTAAACCCTTTTAGTAAATTAAACATAGCTTGATCTGAGTAGATCTTTGATAACTGAATATTTGTTTTTGTGTAAGTTTCAAAGTATTCACTATCTCCGGTTATGGTTCCATTCCAGTATGCAAGGGCAGACTCTTTTGCAAGTGGCCTTACACTACTCTCAATTTGGTCAATAAGTTTTTGTAGATTCATCTCATCTTTTTTTGAGCAAGAGGATAATACGATAATAGCAGAAATAGCTGATAATAATAGATTATTCATAATTTGTCTGATAGTTTATCTATGTTTGAGTCTTGAAGATTTGCGAATTTTAATGGATATAATTAAAATATCCTCTTCTGGTCTGTCATTTTTGTCGGTCTTAACTTCAGATATCATCTCAACAATTTCATATCCCGATATCACTTCTCCGAATACAGTGTATTGCGTATCCAGGTGGGGAGTTCCACCCTCTGTTTTATAGAGCTCTCTCCACTCATCCGAAAGTGTGTGTTGTGTATGTAACGGAGTCACTTTATTAGCGCTATTTCTTTTGTTAACTCTCTCAATTGCCGAGCTAAGAGTCTCA
>JAUYTB010000346.1 GCA_030695305.1 Bacteroidales bacterium | reverse complement strand
TGAGATAATTAAGATTTGATTTAATCTACATATAGAACAAGCCCTTTAAGATACTCCCCTTCCGGATGAAAAATATTAACCGGATGGTCTACCGGTTGAGTTAGTCTTCCGATTATTCTCACACTGCGACCACACTGTGCCGCAGCAGAGAAGATACTCTCTGCAAATGAGAGTTTATCAACTACCTGAGAACAGCTGTAAGTAAAGATAATGCCACCGGAAGCTACGGCAGAGATAGCTGCACTATTTAGGCGCTGATAGGCCCTTAAGGCATTCTTGAGAGCTCCCCTATGTTTTGCAAAGGCAGGAGGATCTACAACAATAAGATCGTACTTACCTGATTCTATGTTTTTTAAAAACAAAATGGCATCTTCGCAGTATGATGTGTGTACCAAATCTTTATTAAGTAAAGATGAATCTATATTAAGCTTGATATTCTTCTCCAACAGCTCCATGGCCTTTGCAGAACTATCCACAGAGTCTACAGAGAGAGCTCCGCCTGCAAGAGCGTAAACAGAGAAGCCTCCTGTATAGCAGAAAAGATTCAAAACCCTTCTGCCATTGGAGTAGCTCTTTAAAAGCTCTCTGTTCTCCCTCTGATCCAGGAAAAAACCGGTCTTCTGACCACCCTCCCAGTCAACCATAAAACGATTTCCATGCTCAAGTATTATCTCTGTTTGCTGAGTATATCCATCTCTCCTGTAGAGATAGCCATCTTCAAGTTCCAGACCCGCTTTAAAAGGGGCTGTAGATGAACTTTTGTCATAAACAGCATTGAGTGATGTTCCATAGAGAGACTTAAGAGCCTCTGTTATATGAACTCTGGACAAAAACATCCCTGTAGAGTGCGCCTGAATTACAGCTGTACCGTTGTAAAAATCTATAATAAGTCCGGGAAGCATATCTCCCTCTCCGTGAACAAGTCTGTATGCATTTGTTACACCTGCCTGTATCTGGTTTACAGTAGATTCAGCACCAAAAACAGCGGTATCGACTCTTAATTTATAGGCGTCCGATAATCGTTTGAGCCAAAAAGAGGAGTCCATGGCAAGATCATCGAAACTAAGCATACGAACAGCAATTGATCCATTCTGAAAATGGCCGCAACCAAGGAAAAGCTCTTCTGATGAGTAGATTTGCGCAATGTCACCCTCTTCTACAGATCTCTCTATAGAGTCAACTGCGCCGGAGAAAACCCACGGGTGGTATCTTCTAAGTGACTCTTCTCTACCCCTTTTCAGGTAAATTTTTCCCATATTTAAATATTATTTTGTGAAATGGTAATTGTTGAGATACTCCTTATAGGTTTTATTCTTGGTGTGCTAAGCAGTTTGAGATACATTTTTTGACAAATCCAGGCATCTATTGCTGCGTAATTGATTTGAGCAGCAGAGAGATCGGATGACTCCCAGTTTGATAGCTGCTGGGACTTGGATACCTTTACTCCTAAAATTATTGCAGCCAATTTTCTTACACTCTTCTCCTCTATACCCCAGTTTACTGCTATTGACTGAAGATCTACAAATCCCTTTGGGATAAATTTTGTGTGGTACTGAAGAGATCTTATGTCATCATTAACAGCTGCCCCAACCTTTATTATTTTAGCAGCTCCCAGAATCCCGGCAAGCTCCGGCAAAACTCCAAGGGTGTGAAGACGAAAAATAAAGGCTCTCTCCCTCCCTGACAGCTGCAACAGAGCAACTGTATTTCTCTTTGTGTTTGCAGTGAATGATGGTCTGGTTTCGGTATCAAAGCCGATAATCTTTTGATTTTCGAGATATGAGATAGCATCATGATAGCTCTCGTCTCTATTATCAATAATCTTTATCTCTCCGTTAAACTCTGCCACCGGCAAACTCTCTATCTCCTCCGGCGTAATGGTCGATTTGTAAATCATTCTACTGCAAATTATTTTTAATCAGAGAGTATGAAAGTGGAAGTCTCTCCATTATCCTCTTAAGGTTCTCATTATTAATATTTTCTTGGGAGAATGTGACAACTCTTACAGTTGGACTCTCATCTCCTGTCTCTCTTCCATATTTAAACTCAAATCTCAAATTACCATTATGGTCAACCATCTCCGGTTTAAGGTTGGGATGTGGTACCGAGATATATCCATCCAGACGCCCTTTACCCTTACTCTTTTTGAGTAGTTTATTTGCTTTGAGCAATTTATAAGTCTCCTTGGCGGTATTGAGAGCCGGATCTACAAAGAGAAGATCCTTATCCAGAATATTGTCATATATCCTCACTCCATCCTCTGTATACTCTCTGAGCTCCGAGATTACCCTGTTTAAAGTATCCTCCAGATATGGATAGTGGGTACAACCTAAGATAATACTCTTCAAACTGACTCCCGGGTTATTCCTCCTGTGCTTCTCAATAAGGGTAAGCAGATGAAATCTTGCATAATTCCCGGAAGAGTTAAGCTGAACTTGAGTAATATTTCCCTGATTATCTCTCTCTGTTAGAAGAGAGTTTCCGCTCCGGTCAAAATTATATAACTTAAGAAGCTGAGGATCTATCTCTGGAAACTCTCCCAAAACAGGACCCCGGTAAACAGAACGAACCGCTGATGCATCAGTAGAGATATAGTCATGCTCCGAGTCAACTGCCTCTGCAAAGCCAAGCCCCCCTTGATTTACAACTCTGATATCTCCTTTGTACCCCTTTTGAGCGGCAAAATCCCTTATTGTATTCTCATACCCTCCGGATTGAATTGTACCTACCGTAGCAAGAACACCAACAGCAAACAGAGGGTTCTCTTTGGAGATAAAACTCAAAGCGCCATCCACTCCTGCTTCAATTACACCAACACTCTTTACCCCTGTTCCACTCTGCTCCAAAAGAGACTTAACATCAGCCAGTCCGTAAGCAGTTGCTGTGTTACAGGCAATAACAATCACCTTAGTCCTATTTGGTTCTGTAGATAAAAAGAGAGCATCTTTAATAATAAGTTCTCTCAGATACTCTGTCTTGTTCTGCGACGAGTATACCCCATAAGGCATATTTGCCTGATCTGCAAGATAGATAAAATCTTCTCCCTCAAAATCCGGCAATCCGTCAGGTATCTCCTCTCCTGTTAAATTATTGAAGCAGTCCATCGCCAGGAATTGCTCAAGTACAGTCAGTCCTCCTGTACCGGAGTCAAACATACCTATTGGGAGTGATCTCAGTTTTTTGGGATACTTGTCATAATCTGCATAATAGATAGAGGAGTTATCACTGAGAGCTTTTGAGATTATCGCCGGGTCTCCGGGTAACGATTTGTTATCCTGATTTTTGCACCCTCCTATAAGAAGGATACCAAAGAAAATTGAGATAAGAAATAATATTCTCACTCTAAGTTGTTTAACGTACATAACTAAACTCTCCATACTCTGTAATTAGCGAAACCTCTGCTTTTTGATCTCTCTCCACTCTGCCTATAATACGCGCTTCAACACCAAAACGATTGGAAATTTCAATCAAATCTGATGCAACATCCTCACATACATATAGCTCCATTCTATGACCCATATTAAAAACCTTAAACATCTCTCTCCATGGAAGATCTGACTCTTCACGAATATGCGTAAAAAGCGGGGGAACCGGAAAGAGATTATCTTTTATTACCTTTAAATTATCTATAAAATTAAGAACTTTAGTCTGACCACCACCGGAACAGTGAATGATTCCGTGAATCTTATCCCTGTGGTGAGCTAACATCTCTTTTACTACCGGGGCGTAAGTTCTTGTGGGCGACAAAAGGAGTTTTCCAAAAGTGATTCCGGTAGCGGAGTCTAACTCATCCAAACGTCTGCTGCCTGTATATACAAGATCTTTGGGAATCAAAGAGTTATAACTCTCGGGGTATTTATCTGCAATATATGAGGCAAAAAGATCGTGTCTTGCAGATGTAAGGCCGTTACTTCCGGTACCTCCGTTATAATCCTCTTCGTAAATGGCTTTTCCGTAGGAAGATAACCCCACTATAACATCACCCGCAATAATATTTGAATTGTCTATTACATCTGATCTTCTGATTCTTGCACATACTGTACTGTCCACAATGACAGTCTGTACAAGATCACCTACATCTGCCGTCTCCCCTCCCGTGAGTACGATGTTAATACCAAAGGAAGCCATCTTCTGAGTAAAATTTCTCGATCCATCAATTATGGCTGAGATTACCTCTGCCGGAATCAGATGTTTGTTTCTTCCTATTGTAGAGGATAGAAGGATATTATCAACAGCTCCGACACAAATCAGATCGTCTGTATTCATAACAATAGCATCCTGAGCAATACCCTCCCACACAGAGAGGTCTCCGGTCTCTCTCCAGTAAACATAGGCCAAAGAGGACTTGGTACCAGCACCATCTGCGTGCATAACAATACAGTAGTCCGGGTCTCCGGAGAGATAGTCGGGAATTATTTTGCAAAATGCCTTTGGATACAACCCTTTGTCAATATTCACTATAGCTTTATGGACATCCTCTTTAGATGAGGAGACACCTCTTTGAGCATATCTGTAAGCGTCACTGTTTTTTTGTTCAGTCATATTAATTGTTTATGTGGCATATCAATGCCCTCGGTAACTAACGTAGAAAGAGCATCTCCCTGTACTTTGGTAAAGGCCAGAGCTCATCGTCAACGAGCATTTCAAGTTTATCCACAGTTGTTCTAATCTTCTCAATATAAGGGAAGACACTCTCTGAGTAAGAGAGAGCCCTCTCGGGGTACATAGCAATCTTATTTGCCTCTTTTCTCGCATTCACAATTCCATGAAAATCCTCCCTTAACTGCTGAATATATCCCGAGATTTTCCTGATTGTAATAAGCTGTCTCTCTGTCATCACCTTATACTCATCATCTCCAAATATCTCTTTAATACCCAAAACATTCTCTATAAGAGAGTTTTGAAATTTAATTGCGGTTGGAATAATATGGTTTATTGTTAGGTCCCCAATTACTCTTGCCTCTATCTGTAATTTTTTAATATAGATCTCATTAAGCACTTCATATCTCGCCTCAACCTCCCTTTCACAAAGAACCTCAGTCTCTGACATCAACTTTAAGCTCTTCTCATCCAGATACGCTTTGAAGGCACTTGGGATATCGGAGATACCTTTAAGTCCTCTTCTTGCGGCCTCTTTATGCCACTCCTCACTGTAACCGTTACCTTCAAATCTTATATCTTTTGACTCAATAATAAATTGGCGGATAATCTTTAGAAGGGCCTCATCTTTTGACAAGCCATCCTCCATCTCCTTCTCGGTTAGATTCTTAAATCTAACAAGTTGCTGAGATACAGCCGCATTAAGGATAAACATTGATGATGCTACATTCACCGAAGAGCCCACCGCCCTGAATTCAAATCTGTTTCCTGTAAATGCAAATGGAGATGTTCTGTTTCTGTCTGTATTATCCGGAAGTATCTCCGGTATCTTGTTTACAATATCCAGCTTAATAGCACGATTCTCTGCGCTATCCTCAGTTATCTCCATACTCTCAATAGAGTTGAGGAGGTTTGTAAGTGTTGTCCCGCAAAAAACAGACATAATTGCCGGAGGGGCTTCACTCCCTCCAAGTCTATACGAGTTATTAAGAGATGCCACACTTGCCATAAGCAGATGGTGGTGCTCATATACAGCTCTTATTACAGAGACAAAGAAACTGAGAAACTGAATATTATAGCGGGGAGTCCTTCCCGGCGAGAGAAGGTTTACTCCGTTATTGGTAACCATTGACCAGTTACAGTGTTTGCCGGAACCGTTAATACCTGCAAACGGTTTTTCGTGAAAAATCACCTTGAGTTTATGCTTCTTGGCAATCTTTCTCATAAGTATCATCATCATCAGATTATGATCTACAGAGAGGTTTGCCTCTGCGAAATATGGAGCAAATTCAAATTGATTTGGAGCCACCTCATTATGACGGGTTTTGAGTACAACGCCTAACTTAAAGGCCTCTGTTTCAAAGTCCTTCATAAAGCACATCACCCTTGAAGGAATAGCCCCAAAATAGTGATCTTCCAGTTGCTGGTCCTTGGCAGATGTATGCCCCATAAGTGTTCTGTTACACAGCATAAGGTCTGGTCTTGCACGAAAAAGTGCCTCATCTACAATAAAATACTCCTGCTCAATCCCAAGCATAACATTTACACGTGAAGTGCGTGAATCAAACAGCTTGGAGAGTTCTGTTGCTGCCCTGTCTAACTGCTGAAGAGATTTTAGATGAGGAGTCTTCATATCTAGCGACTCTCCCGTATAGGCAACAAAGACAGATGGTATACAGAGTGTATCATCTATGATAAAGGCCGGAGATGTTGGATCCCAGGCAGTGTAACCTCTTGCTTCAAATGTATTTCTTAACCCTCCGTTTGGAAAACTGGAGGCATCCGGCTCCTGCTGAACAAGGGCATCTCCCTTGAAGTTTTCAAAAACTCCGCCATTTTTTGAAGGGTCCACAAATGCCTCATGCTTCTCGGCAGTTGCATCAGTAAGTGGATGAAACCAGTGAGTGTAGTGAGTCGCTCCCCTTTCGATAGCCCAGGCTTTCATACCCGAAGCAATCTGGTTAGCAACTCCCCTGTCAATCTTAACTCCGTCATTAATTGCCAGTTGTACAGCATCGAAGGCTTCAGCCGAAAGATATCG
>JAUYTB010000345.1 GCA_030695305.1 Bacteroidales bacterium | reverse complement strand
AAGGATACACACATCCGAGTATTCAATTGCCCTAATGGATCGCATAACAGAATAGAATTCAATATCTTCCCTTACTCTGGTCTTCTTTCTAAGCCCTGCTGTATCTACAAGGATAAACTCATGACCAAACTTATTATAGTGTGTAGAGATTGAGTCTCTAGTTGTTCCTGCAACAGGGGTAACAATGTTTCTCTCCTCTCCAAGCAGTGCATTTGCCAAAGAGGATTTACCCACGTTTGGCTTACCTATGATGGTGAAGTGAGGTAATCTTATCTCCTCTTTGGTCTCACTCTCTTGTGGGAGCAACTCAACAACCTTGTCAAGAAGATCTCCGGAGCCGCTGCCGCTTGCTGCTGAGAGCGCCCACGGTTCTCCAAGACCGAACATATTAAACTGATGAATATCAAACATACGGTCACCAGTGTCAACCTTATTTGCAACAACAAGTACCGTTTTCTTTGAGCGCCTTAGTATATCTGCAATTGTGTAGTCAAAATCTGTGATTCCTGTAGATACTTCACACATAAACAGAATAATATCTGCCTCCTCAATTGCCAGAAGGACCTGCTTTCTTATCTCCTCCTCAAAAACATCATCTGTATTAACGGCGTAACCGCCTGTGTCAATTACAGAGAACTCTCTTCCGTTCCATTCACACCTGCCGTAATGGCGGTCACGGGTAACACCTGCTACCTCATCCACAATTGCTTGCCTCATTCCGACAAGTCTGTTAAAAAAGGTAGATTTACCCACATTTGGGCGTCCTACTATAGCTACAATACTCATAATGGGGCAAAGATAATCAATAATTACAATAGAGATGCTTTATTCGTCACTTGAGCAGCAGCAGCACGATTTACAACTCTCCTCTTGAACAACACCTTTTTTAACTCTCCAGAGAGCCCTCTCCTGAGATTTGGCACAGGATAGCCCCAGTGCACGCATCTCTCTGTTATGGCCTATCTCGGTGTCGGGAAATTTACCATTTTTTTTGATAATTATATTAAACGAAAGAAGCAGGAATGATATACCAACAACAATGATGGTGAGTAATATAAGTTCCATAACTATTTACATTTAAAACACTTAATGTGCGGTAACAGGGGATAATCACCTAGCTGGAGCATTGGAGGGAGTTGATGAACTTTGAACTCAGAACTCTTCATAAGTTTTACTATTCTGTCTATCAATACTCTCTCTTTACCGTTGCCGATAAGCTCCTGCGGAGAGATCCCCTTCTCAATAAGAGAATGCAAAATAGGGTCCAAAACTGCGTACTCCGGCAAAGTGTCACTATCTTTTTGATCTATTCTAAGTTCTGCAGAGGGCTCTTTTGTTAATGTAGATTTAGGTATAACTTTGTTGATACTGTTTATGTAATGTGCAAGTTCGTAAACATCAAGCTTGTACAGGTCTGCAATAACCATGAGTGCTCCGCATAGGTCTCCATAAAGAGTCCCGTAACCCATAGCCAGTTCACTCTTGTTTGAGGTGTTAAGAAGCAGAGCTCCTGTGTTATTTGCATATGCCATAAGGATATTTGCCCTTATTCTTGCCTGCAGATTCTCTTGAGTTATATCTTTGATATCGGTGCAAAAGAGCTCATCCATCTCCTTTATATATCTGTTTAAGATCCCCTCTATTGGCACAATACTATATCCGACATTCAAATTATCCGACAGCTCTACTGCATCTGCAACAGAGTGAAGAGTAGAAAACGGAGATGGCATAAGTAGGGCGTGTACATTCTCTCTCCCGAGTGCCTCGACTGCTAAACAGAGAACAACGGCTGAGTCAATACCTCCGGATAGCCCAAGAACTGCCCTCTCTTTACCCTGTTCATGGAAAAAACCGGTAATCCCCTTGACCAGAAGTCCGTAAACAACATCTGCTTTTTGTCCCAACATAATCTAAAAGATAAAACTTGTACTGATTGACTGGTAATTATAAACTTTATCGATAACATCTGCAAATATCTCGGCTACCGACAGGACCTTTATCTTGGACATATCTGCATCAGGATCTGAAGTAAGTGGCAAAGTATCTGAAACAATAACCTCTTTGAGTTGAGATTTTGAAATTCTGTCGTAAGCAGGCCCGGAGAGGACAGGGTGTGTTGCAAGCGCCCTAACACTAAGTGCACCCTTCTCCATCAGCATATCTGCTGCCTTGGTAATAGTACCGGCGGTATCTATCATATCGTCAATAATCACTATGTTTCTTCCCTCAACATCGCCAATTGCTGTCATAGAGCCAACAACATTTGCCTTCTCTCTTGATTTGTGACAAATAATAAGAGGACACCCTAGTATTCTCGAATAAGCATTAGCCCTCTTTGCGCCTCCCATATCGGGTGCAGCTATTGATAGATTATCCAGTTTAAGGTCACGCAGATAGGGAAGAAATATGGAGCTGGCATAGATATGGTCAACAGGGAAATCGAAGAAGCCCTGAATCTGATCTGCATGCAGGTCTGCTGTCATAACTCTGTCACAACCGGCTGCATCCATAAGGTTTGCAACCATTTTTGCACCTATGGGAACTCTTGGTCTATCTTTTCTGTCTTGCCTTGCCCATCCAAAATAGGGCACTACTGCTATCACCTTGTATGCAGATGCTCTTCTTGCAGCATCAATCATAAGCAGTAGCTCAAAGATATTATCTACCGGAGGATTTGTAGACTGGACGATGAAAACGGTAGCACCTCTGACGCTCTCTTCATAAGCCGGCTGGAACTCTCCATCACTAAAAATTGTAACAGAAGTTTTTCCTATCTCCAGTTTTAATGAGTCAGCAATCTTTTCTGCAAGATATCTGGAGTTTCTGCAGGAAAAAATCTTAATCTTATGCTGGTGA
Organism: Bacteroidales bacterium; assembly: GCA_030695305.1. Classification (GTDB taxonomy): domain Bacteria; phylum Bacteroidota; class Bacteroidia; order Bacteroidales; family UBA932; genus Bact-08. Next base: position 3,498 of record JAUYTB010000345.1, on the reverse strand, counting down.
TCCATATGTATGGGTTTATTTTTTTAAATGATTGCCAATATATTCAAGTACATCATCTCTTCCCGCTCCGGTCTCGGACGATGTTATAAACCATGGGGGCAACTCCTCCCAGTACTCAAGCAGTAGTGAGTTGTTTTTCTCAATACGGCTGGTGAGTGTATTGATACCCGATTTATCACACTTTGTATAGATTATTGAGAATGGCGCCCCGGCCTCTCCAAGCAGATTAATAAAATTGAGGTCGATTTTTTGGATTTCATGCCTTGAGTCAAGAAGAACAAAGAGGTTTCTTAGCTCAGCTGAGCCGTTGATGTACCCTTTTATCATATTTGAGAGTCTCTCCTTCTCTTTCTTTGATATCTTGGCATAGCCGTACCCCGGCAGGTCTACAAGATACCACGACTCATTGATGAGAAAGTGATTTATCAGACGCGTCTTCCCCGGCTTGGAGGAGGTGTGCGCAAGCTTTCCCATACGACATAACATGTTAATCAAAGATGATTTCCCTACATTAGATCTGCCAATAAAGGCAAATTCCGGGAGACGCAGTGCTGGTCTCTCGTTTATTGTAGGAGAGCTTCCGGAGAATATGGCCTGAGATATTTTCATAGTATATAAAGCACCGCAAAGGTACAATATTATTGCTTATATTTGTACGAAGTGTGCTAAAATCGGTCAAAAATGGGAAATAGGGAGATTATTACATTAACTCAATTACAGGAGAGAATAAGGGGGGCATTGGATGAGGCGATTCCCGGAAAATATTGGCTTAGAGCAGAGACCGGAGAGGTCAAGGTAAATTCAACCGGGCACTGTTATTTGGAACTTATAGATAAAGAGAGAGAGGGAGGGAGTATTTCTGCAAAGATACAGGCGGTGATATGGGGCTCTACATACAGGATGTTAAAGCCCTATTTTGAGACAGCTACTGGAAGAGCTCTCTCCAGAGGCATTACTGTTTTGGTATCTGCCCAGGTTCAATACTCCCCGGTTTATGGACTCTCCCTGGTGATATCAGATATTGATCCCTCTTATACCATTGGTGAACAGGAGCTAATCCGACAAAAGACTATTCTTCGCCTTAAGGAAGAGGGGATGTTTGGGGTTAATACCTCTCTTCTGATGCCTTTACTGCCCCGCAGGCTGGCAGTAGTCTCATCTGAGAGTGCTGCCGGATACCGTGACTTTGTTAATCATTTGGAGAAGAACGATTATGGGTTTAATTTTTCAATAACACTCTTCTCTGCCCCTCTCCAGGGAGATAGTGCCCCTGCGGGAATTATTGCTGCAATGGAGAGAGTAGCCGAAACTCAGGAGAGATTTGATCTGTTACTGATACTACGGGGGGGAGGCGCTGCTCAGGATCTTGTCTGCTTCGATGACTATAACCTTGCAATAAATATTGCACAGTTCCCTTTACCTGTGATAACTGCAATAGGCCACGATCACGACCACCATATTGCAGATATGGTATCCCATACATTTTTGAAAACGCCCACAGCTGCAGCTGCTTATATAATAGACCTCTTTGTGGCAGAGGAGCAACAGCTCATTTTTTTATCCAGAAGAGTTTCCTTAGCTTTGCAAACAAGAATTCAGGCAGAGATAACTAAGTGTGAGAGGATAAAAGAGAGAATATCAAACACTCTCAGGAGCAGATTGCGAGAGGAGGAGCACAAACTTGAGATTGTTGAAAGAAGGATATCATCATCAAACCCACTTCTACTGCTCTATAAGGGATATACATTAGCAGTAAAAGATGGCAGGAGAGTCCGGAGTGTAAAAGATGTAAGCTGCGGAGACGCCATAATGCTTATTTTAACAGATGGTTTTCTTAACTGTACAGTAAAATCAAAAGAGAATGGAAGAGAGAAATAATTTAACATATCTGCAGGCCCTTAAGGAGCTTGAAGTGTTGGCGCAAAAGATTGAGAATCCGGAGACACCGCTTGAAAATATTGCAGAAGAGGTTAAAAAGGCACTGGATCTTATTAATTTCTGCAAAGAGCAGATTAAGGGATACAGAGAGGAGACTGAATCTTTGCTTAAATAGATTACTCTTTATGAATGAGCTTAGAATATGGAAAGATGATCCATGGCTGGAACCGTGGAAGCGGATTATCTGGGGCAGATACAGCAAAAGCATATTAAAGAGAGCTGAGATATCCGGCTACGGTAAAACTCTTTGTGAATCTGTTAATTCACATCTCTATTATGGAGTGACTTCAGATGAAGATGGAGGATGGGTTTTTCGTGAATGGGCACCCGGTGCTACTGCTATATTCCTTATTGGTGAGTTTAACTCTTGGAGCAGAGACGAGAGATATCGTCTCAATAACATAGGCGGAGAAAATTGGGAACTTAAACTCTCTTCGGGTCAGATAAAACACGGGGATCTTTTTAAGTGGCTTATTTGCTGGAACTCCGGAGAGGGGGAGAGAATTCCTGCCTATGCTAGACGTACAGTTCAGGATCCTGATACAAAACTTTTTGCCGCACAGGTTTGGAATCCGGAACCTTACAAGTGGAGATTCAACAGTGTAAAAAAGGTTAAGAACCCACTTATATATGAAGCTCATATAGGAATGAGCACAGAGGAGCCCGGTATTGCGGATTTCAATTTTTTCCGTATCAATGTACTTCCAAAAATATCTGAGCTTGGCTATAATACAATCCAACTTATGGCAATTCAGGAGCATCCCTATTATGGATCTTTCGGGTACCAGGTCTCCTCCCTCTTTGCCGTCAGCTCCCGGTTCGGAACTCCTGAAGAGCTTAAAATGCTTATAGATGAGGCACATTCGCTTAATATTGCAGTAGTGCTGGATATTGTCCACTCTCATGCCGTTAATAATGTGCTGGAAGGGCTCTCCCTCTTTGACGGTTCGGATGACCTCTATTTTCACAGTGGAGAGAGAGGCCACCATCCGGCTTGGACATCCAGATGTTTCAACTACGGTAAGAGTGAAGTTATCCATTTTCTGCTTTCTAACTGTAAGTATTGGCTGGAAGAGTTTAATTTTGACGGTTTCCGCTTTGATGGGATTACCAGTATGATCTACTATGACCATGGTTTGGGTAAAGATTTTACCGACTACTCATGCTATTTTGACGGGAATCAGGACGAAGATGCAATAGTCTATCTTACACTTGCAAATATGTTGGTTAAGGAGATCAATCCGCATGCAATAACTATTGCCGAGGATGTCAGCGGAATGCCCGGACTTGCTGCTCCTCTGAGTAACGGAGGTGTCGGTTTTGACTTTCGAATGAGCATGGGAGTTGCCGACCACTGGATAAAATGGATAAAAGAGTTAAGAGATGAGGATTGGAATGTCTCCGAGATTTTTTACGAACTCACAGGAAAAAGGGCAGACGAGAGAACAATAAGTTATGCAGAGTGTCATGATCAGGCAATGGTTGGAGATAAGACAATAATTTTCCGGCTTATAGACAGCGAGATGTACACCTCTATGAGCAAAGATATCCCCTCAATAA
>JAUYTB010000339.1 GCA_030695305.1 Bacteroidales bacterium | reverse complement strand
CTGGTTATTCACAACGCAAAAATGGATTCGTGGCTATCTCCTGACCGATAGTTGTGGCAGGTCCGTGCCCGGGGTAAACCTTAACATCATCTCCCAGCTTTATTAATCTGCCCAGAAGACTCTCCATCAGCTGGTCATAATCACCTCCAGGAAGATCTGTCCTCCCAATACTCCCAGCAAAGAGAGCATCTCCTGTTATTACAAACTGGTCATCTTTACTATAGAATGAGACGCCTCCCCTGGTATGTCCCGGTGTATAAATGACAGTAAGAGAAGATTTTCCAAATTTTAGAATATCTCCATCTTTGAGATCCGATGTATCTGTAGGGGGCTCATCTATCTTGTAACCAAACATATCACTGTACTGTAGTGCTCTCTCTAAGTGTGGTTTATCTTCCGGATGTATATGTGTCTTTATATGCCACTTAGATGCCACAAATGCATTTCCCATTATATGGTCAAAGTGTCCGTGGGTGTTGAGCAGTAAAACCGGCTTGAGTCCGGAGGATTCGATAAATTTTTCCAGTCTCTCCTTTTCGGTATTGCTGTGACATCCGGGATCTATAATCACACACTCGTTTGTCTCATCCCAAAGAACATAGGTGCACTCTCGCAGGTCGTTAAAATAGAAGGTTTTTATCTGTATCATATTAAAAAAATTAATCAGTTTTCTGTTCCGCTTAACATAGGAACAAATTTATAATCTCCATGTTCACTCATTACATATTCATCTTGGGAGACTCTGTCTATAACCACCATTTTTTGAGTTCCTGTTCCAATTGGTATTACCATTCTGCCTCCTGTTGCCAGCTGCTTTAGAAGTTGCTGAGGCGGCTCTGCAGCTCCACAAGTGATAAGGATACCCCGGAAGGGGGCAAACTGAGGCAATCCGGCAAAACCATCTCCAAAAAAGAGAAGGGGCGAGTGGTACTCCAGACGAGTAAGGTTCTGCTGACCTTGAAGATATAGGGAGCGATGTCTCTCAATTGAGTAGACTCTGTAGCCCATCTGAGCAAGCACTGCTGTCTGATATGCACATCCCGTACCAATCTCTAGTACTTTATCAAATTTCCCCAGCTTTTCACTAAGCAAATGGCTCTGCATAGCTACCGTAAACGGCTGTGATATAGTCTGCTTTGCTCCTATTGGCAGTGGTTTATCTAAATATGCAAGATGGTCTAGTCCATAATCGACAAACATATGGCGGGGAACCTCATACATAGCATCCATAACCCCCTTACTAAAATTGAATTTATTTGCAAGCTGTTTTAAAAGCTGTTTACGTCTTCCTTTGTGCTGTAATGTATCTAACATTTGGCAAAATTACTAAAAGATTTTCGTAATTTTGCAGAGATGAGATGATCTCATAATTTCAAATTTTTTTATTATGCATATTGCGATTGCAGGAAATATAGGCAGTGGAAAAACCACTCTAACAAAATTATTATCAAAGCATTATAATTGGGAAGCAAAATATGAAGAGGTAGAGAACAATCCCTACCTTGCCGATTTTTATAACGACATGCAGAGATGGTCCTTCAATTTGCAGGTCTATTTCTTAAAAGAGCGGTTTAAAGGGAAAGTAGATAATCAAAGAGCCTCGAGCAATGTAATTCAGGACAGAACCATATACGAGGATGCAAGGATATTTGCCCCAAACCTTCACAGTATGGGTCTTATGAGTACCCGTGACTTCGAAAACTACAACTCACTCTTTAACCTTATGCTCTCCCTGGTAAAGGGTCCGGATCTGCTTATCTATCTGCGCTCCTCTATTCCAAACCTTGTGTCACAGATTCATAAAAGGGGGCGGGATTATGAGAGCGGTATAAGGATAGATTATCTCTCCGGTCTAAATGAGAGATACGAAAAGTGGGTCTCTGAGTACAAAGATGGTAAGATTCTTATTGTAGATGTGGATATTATCAAATACGAAGATCGCCAGGAAGATCTCAGTCTTGTTATAGACAGGGTGGATGCTCAGTTGCACGGTCTCTTCTGACCTTAAAATCTTATCCGGAATAAGACCGGATTATCTTCATTAACGCCGGGCCTTGTAAGAGCAACGAGAACATCATCGTCAATCATTAACATGTAACTGAATCTTAGCGCAATACCCTTGTCAGGATCTGCTATTATATAAGATTTACATCTTCTGCTCTGTTTGTCATATCTTGCAATAAACTGTTTGCTGTGACCATACAGGTATGAGAAGATAAGGTATCTGTCGCTCTCTCTTATGTTACTGATCATTGATGCATATCTCTCAATATTGTAAGGGATGTTGAGATATTGAAACCTGAGAAAGAGATCTGTGGAGCCCTCGATAACCGGAGGGAGTGCATAATCTCCAAAATCTGCCAGATATCTGCTTTGGATATTGGCCTGTTTATCTACGGAAAATATTGTGTCGCACAGCATCTCCCAGTAGAGGACCATATCTTTATAGGGGAAAAAACTCTCCGGTAATGAGTATCCGCTTATCTCATTTCTGGATGAGTGGGTAACCCTGTCAAAATTCATGTCAAGTATAGATATAAGCGGGGCATCTCTCTCATCTCCCCTATATGTATCCCTTGTGGCGTATAGCTCACCTGACTCAAACGGCTCAATATTGTTTACCATCAACCCGTTTGGGGAGAGATTCTGCTCTGCCACAAACTCTCCGTCCATAGTATATGATAGAATCTTTCTACCCTGATAATCATTCACATATATCTTACCATCTTTGATATAGAAGCCGTTTATACCAAGATACTCCCCCTGTCCGCTCCCTTTTCTCCCCACACTACCAAGCCATAGACCTGCTCTGTTGTAGCGGGTAAGCATATCTTTACTCCACACTAAGATAGTATCCCTAAAGATCTTTAAAGAGTATATATTCCCGATTGGATTACCCTCATTTGCCTCCAGAGGGATCATCTCCAGTACCTGCGATGAGTTTAGTGTAATCTGAGAGTAGTTGTTTACATCAACCGGAATCACAGTGAACTTTCCGGTGTTAGTTTTACACCCTGCTGCACAAAATGCAGTTAAAACAAAAATGGAGATAAACTTTTTCATATCACACAATAAATAGTCGGTTACAAATTATGATTCAATTGCTACTTAAGCAGGCCGGTAAGCTCCCGTATCTCCTGCTTTGCAAGTTTCCAGCGGGGGATATCTATCTTTGGACCTATAACCTCCACAACCTTTGCTGCCACAATGGAGCCTACATCTCCACAATCTTTAAGCGAAAGACCGTGTGCATGAGCAAAGAGGAATCCCGCCGCATAGATATCGCCGGCCCCTGTAGCATCCTTGGTATCTGCAGGCCACGCCTCAATATAGTGGTACTCATCGCCACTTTTAATCATGGAGCCGTCCTTCCCAATTTTGACCACCGCAATGGAGCATATCTTTGCAATCTCATCGAGAGCCTCTCTTGGAGGTTTCTTTGCAAAGACCTGAGCTTCTGTCTCATTTGCAAAGACAATATCTACATACTTATCAATAATATCGTGCAGGAATGCATCATTGCTCTCAACAACATTATAACTTGCCATATCTATGGAGATAATCATTCCTGCCTCCCTTGCCAGCTCAACTGCTCTGCGAACCAAGTCCTGATTCTGAACTAAATACCCCTCAATATGAAAATAGTCATAGCCGCGAAAGTGCTCCGGAGTCAAATCTTCGGGTCCTAGCTCTATTGCCGCTCCCAGATAGACTGCAAATGTCCTCTCTGCATTTGGCGCTGTAATAAAGACCATTGCTCTCCCCGATGCTGCACTCCCCTTGAGAAGCGTAGAGGTGATTCCGTTACGGGCCAAATCTGACTTAAACAGAGATCCGAGCTCGTCATCACCAACCTTTCCAATAAAGGCAGATGGCATACCAAGAACTGCAGTGGCTGTTATGGTATTTGCAGCGGAGCCCCCTGCCACATACTGCACACCCATTGGCTTTAAAGTCTGCCATATCTTCTCTCCTGTCTCTCTGTCTACATGCTGCATACTCCCTTTTGGAAGGTGATAGAAGTCCAGCAGTTTGTCATCTTCCAGCACTGCCAATATATCTGTAAGGGCATTCCCGATTCCTAAGATAGATTTCACTTTATATTATTTATTAGATTATTATTTTCAATCCTATTTATTTACAACTCCAAATTTCTAAAGATAGCTCTTTTGGGCTATACACACTAATCTAAAGATCTTCTAATTGCCTCTTTTGCAAGAATCTCCATAGGGTTAATAAGTATGGATGTTATATCTTTGTCCGTCAGCACTAGCGGAATCTCGGTACAACCTGCAACTATATATTTTGCTCCCCTCTCCTCAAGAATGGATGCTGCCTCACTAAGAAGAAGCTTTGGCCCCCTTTTGTATCCGGCTTTTATCCCTTTGCTCCCGTAAACTGCCTCCATTACCAGCCCTTCCTGCTCTTTCACGTCCGGAATAATCGGATCAAAACCCCTGTTAATAAGAGCATTCTGATAAAGAGAGGTAGTTATTGTCCCTGTTGTTGCTAGAATACCAACCTTTGCACCCGGTACTCCTGACTCCTTCTCAAAAATATAATCTGCTGTAAGAGAGATCATATTAAGTATTGGAATTTTAACAACTGTGGCAATCTCATCTATATAGTAGTGTGCGGTATTGCAGGCAATAATAATCAAATCGGCACCCGCATTTTGCAGAAGCGATGCCTCCTCTTTTAGATATTGCAAAGGGGACTCCCTGTTGTACACAATATGCAGGGTTCTGTCCGGGATAAGCGGATTTGCATTGATTATAACCGGGATATGATCCTGATCTTTGGCTGCTTTTGTGTTTTTTATAATAAGACTATAGAGACACAGGGTGGCCTCGGGCCCCATCCCTCCAAGTATTCCGATTCTCTTTGGTTTATTCATGGCCACAAAGTTCATATTTTTTTGTAGGTTTGCAAAAATTTTGAGATAGATGACAATCTGTTACAACTTAGCCGACTTTAAACAGGCACTCTCTTTGATTCCAAATAGTTACAAGATCGGCTTTGTCCCAACGATGGGTGCTCTCCACCACGGACATATCTCGCTGGCCAAAAGGGCAAAGGACTCTTGTAATATAGTTATTGTAAGTATTTTTGTTAATCCTACACAGTTTAACAACCCTGCCGATCTTGCCCGTTATCCAAGAACTCTTGAGGATGATTGCAAAAAGCTGGAAGAGGCAGGAGTCGCTCTGCTCTTTGTTCCCGGGGTAAAAGATATATATCCGCAATCCGATAACAGAATTTTTGATCTTGGCGGGCTAGACTCTACCGGAGAGGGGCCCCGGAGACCCGGACATTTCAACGGAGTAGCGCAGGTTGTAACAAGACTCTTTGATATAGTAAAACCAAACTATGCTTTTTTTGGAGAGAAGGATTTTCAACAACTCTCAATAATTAAGCACTTTACAAAAGAGATGCAATATCCTGTAGAGATAATTGCATGCCCTACCATAAGAGAGAGCGACGGTCTGGCTATGAGTTCCCGAAATACTCTTCTTACTAAAGAGCAGCGAGAGGCAGCCCCAGAAATCTACAGAGCGTTGGTTAAAGCGCGTGAAGTAGCATCGGCACAGATTTTGTCTGATAATGGCAACTCTTTGGGTATAACTCCGGCTATGCTCTCTGCGATGGTGGCAGATGAGATAAATTCCAACCCTCTTTTGGAGACGGAGTATGCAGAGATAGTAAATTCACTAACTTTGCAGATTGTAACCGACTGGGCAGATGCAGAGGAGTTACAGCTTTGTGTTGCTGTTAATGCAAGCCCTGTGAGACTTATTGATAATATTAAACTGAAGTGAGATGCAATTAGAGATAATGAAGTCAAAGATTCACCGTGCCCGTGTAACAGAGGCAAATCTGCACTACATCGGGAGTGTTACCATTGACGAAGATCTTATAGAGGCGGCAGGATTATACCCCAACGAAAAGGTATCCATTGTGAACATCAATAACGGAGAGAGAATAGAGACCTACGTTATAAAAGGTGAGAGAGGCAGCGGAAAAATTGGAATTAACGGAGCAGCAGCGCATAAATTTTCTCCGGACGATCTTGTTATTATTATGGCCTATGCTCTTATGTCTCCCGAGGAGGCAACCGGGTTCAAACCATCTGTAATCTTCCCTGATTCAAATACTAACAAACTGGTTTAATGTCACATAAATCACCCCTAAAACGACTTGGGGCTGCATTTAAGTATGCACTTCTTCTTGCGGTTGCAGCTGTTTTGCTATACGCTTCATTTAGGGGGGTAGTTTGGGAAGATTTCAAAGCAGCGATACTTACTACCGATTTTCGTTGGATCTCCCTCTCTATGTTTGCCGGAATCGTTGCGTTTTGGATAAGGGCACTAAGGTGGCGACTGATAATGCTTCCTCTTGGATACAAGGTAAAAAGAAGAGATGCCTGGGACGGAATAAACATAGGGTATCTGACAAACTTTGCAATACCCAGGGCAGGAGAGCTGGCAAGATGCGGGGTTATAACCAAGAGTAGCGGAATCCCTTTTGAAAAGGTTGCCGGCACAGTGGTGCTCGAAAGGAGCACAGACCTCCTCTCTCTTGCAATCATATCGCTCTCGGTGGTATTATTAGAGTGGAGAAAATTTGGCAATTTTATTAGCAGAGAGATCATTACGGCTATTGAGAACCGTTTTTATTCAGGATTTTTTTGGATAACCGGTGCATTTCTACTCTCTTTTGCTGTATTTCTTTACATTGTTTACCGTTTGCGTAAGAGACACAAATTTTTTCGTAAAATATCAGATATTGTAAAGGGGGTCTTTGCAGGTGTAGCGTCTGGATTCAGTATGCCAAGAAAGTGGCTCTTCTTCCTGTACACTCTTCTTATATGGACTCTCTACTGGCTTATGAGTTATACCACTATCCTTGCCTTTCCGGCCGTTGGGGGGCTGACCCCTGTTGACGCTCTGTTTTTAATGATCGTGGGTGGATTCGGATGGGTGGTTCCTGTTCAGGGGGGAATTGGGGCATATCACTTTATCATCTCCCTTGCCCTGGCATCTGTCTACTCGGTTGGCCAGACCACAGGCATCGCTTTTGCAGCCATATCTCACGAATCGCAGGCAGTGACAATGATTGTGTGCGGAGGGATCTCTTTTATAACCCTCTCGTTGTCTAAACGAAAAGGATAAGTTGTACCAAATCTATATTTTTTTGCTACTTTTGTAGAGATTGCCTTACACTATTTTGGACACAAAAAAAGCAAATAACTCTAAACTTTCTGCAGTATTAGCAATTTTCTCTTTGCTACTGCCGTTTATTGTGGCAGCAAGCCCTATCTCTCTTGCTGCTGTGGATGATTCTACTGCCATTAAGCTGGTGACCCCCAATCTCAATCCGGATTATCTCGACACCGATGAGGATATATTTCTTATGATCTCCTCCTTTAATCCCGATACTAAGAGGACTATGGAGTTCATTACCGGGTTCGAAGAGGAGATGCAAAATAAATACAAAGAGAGGTTCATTATATTGGTTGAGGATATGGGCGTTAAGAGCTTCACAGAGGAGGCCCATCTTTGGAAAAGAAGAGTATCCAGATTACTAGATAAGTACCGTAACCGTAACTTGAAGGGAATCATCACAATCGGGCAGGAGGCGTGGGCAGCTCTGCTTTCACAGGAGGTACTGCCAAAAGATATTCCGGTTTTAGGTGTATTTATGAGCTCAAACGGGATAGAGCTCCCCAACTCCAGAATGGATAGTAAATGGAGTCCTGCCTGGACAAATACAATAAGAAAGGGACTACACAAGGGTCTTATAGGCGGCGGAGTGTTTAACGTATATCTGCCCCAAAGAAACATAGAGCTGATAATCTCAATGTTTCCAAAGACAAATCATATTGTTCTTCTTACCGACAACACCTACGGCGGAGTATCTATTAGAACTCTTTTTAATGAGAGAATTAAGAATTTTCCGGACTTAAAGTGCTCTTTTCTTGACGGCAGAGAGCTCTCATACAGCCAGATCAAAGATTCTATAAGAAATCTTCCCCCAAATAGTGTCCTTCTTCTTGCCACCTGGAGAGTAAGCAAAGATGGGCAGTACTTTCTTAACAACTCTCTGGATGAGCTCGTATCTGCAAATCCACAACTGCCTGTCTTCTCAATGACCGGAACGGGAATCGGGTCGGTGGCAATTGGCGGTTATATCCCGCGATACTCTGTCAGTTCAAAAGATATTGCTAATCAGATAGTTGCATTTTATAACGGAAACAGAGACTCTGTTAAATTCCGAGGCACTGGCAGTACATATCTCTTTGATAAGAAAAAGCTGGAGCAGTTTTCAATCTCCGGATTATCTCTACCACCTAAAAGTCAGGTCATTGACGCTGTAGATCCTCGTGTCACGATGTATAAAAGATACCTTGCCTGGGTATCTGTAATTACCGCTGTCCTATCTATTTTTATTATTGCTCTTGTGATTCTTAATGACAGAAACAAACGGCTAAGAAAAAAACTGGAAGAGAACAGGAGCGAGCTTATTACGGCCAAAGAGAGAGCCGAGGAGAGTGATCGGCTAAAATCTGCCTTCCTTGCCAATATGAGTCATGAGATTCGAACACCGTTAAATGCCATAGTTGGATTCTCTAATCTCCTTGCAGAGGAGGAGTTCTCTTTTGAGGAGAGGAGAGAGATGAGTGGTGTTATTACCGGGAATTCCAAACTCTTACTTACTCTTATTACAGACATTATGGACTTCTCCGGTCTTGAGACGGGGAAACTTAACTTTCTATTTAAAGAGGTGGAGCTAAACTCATTTTGTGAAGGGCTTCTCTCTACCGCTAACCATATTCGCAAAAAAGGTGTAGAGTATCGTTTTGAGCCCGCTGTACTCTCACTCAATATACGTACAGATGCTCACCGTCTCTCTCAGGTTCTATTGAATCTGCTTACAAACGCAAATAAGTTTACAGAAGAGGGCAGTGTTGTTCTACGGTATGAGTATGCAGATACTATTAATGGAAAGAGAGTTAAGGCTACCACTCCGGGCAGCTTCCTTCTCTTCTCTGTTACTGATACCGGCACCGGAATTCCTGTAGATCAGCATAATCTTCTCTTTGAACGATTCGGAAAACTAAACAGCTTCAAACAAGGAGCCGGTCTGGGGCTTGCAATATCTAAACAGATTGTTACACGGCTCGGTGGCCAGATATGGATAGATCCCGGCTATACAAAAGGGGCAAGGTTCTGTTTTACTCACCCTGTATAAATTCTTATAAAAATGTCACTATTAAGGGTACTATTGTGCATCTTTTTTCCACCGCTTGCAGTCATAGACTACGGATGCGGTTCGGTTCTTATTGTGTTTCTACTTACGCTCGCCGGATGGGTTCCGGGAGTTATTGCCGCTCTTATTATTGTGAACCGTTCACGATAGAGCAACACTCCTAAGGTTATCTTACATTTATGGCAGGATCATTTGACAATAGAAAAGTAAAACCCTCTAATTACAACTTTGGGGAGCTTATAGCTGCTCTTCCGGAGCTTGAGGGTTACGTATTTACAAACGAATACAACAGTACAACCATCAACTTTTCCGATCCGGCTGCTGTTAAGGTTCTCAACAAAGCTCTTCTAAAGCATCTCTACAGAATCGAAAACTGGGATATCCCACAGGGATACCTCTCTCCGCCGGTGCCGGGAAGAGCTCAATACATACACAGGATTGCAGAGCTTATTAACGATACAGGCAAAGAGAGCATCCGTGTGAATAGAGAGAGTATTCCGGAGGGTAAAGATATCTGTATAGTGGATATTGGAGTTGGTGCAAACTGTATCTATCCCCTTATTGGCGCTTCGCTCTATGGTTGGTCTTTTATCGGCTCAGATACAGATAAGTATGCTATTGACTCTGCAAGAAAAAATGTGGAGGGCAATCCGTCCCTGCAGCACTTAATTGAGTTGAGATTACAGAAAAATAGCAATCTCTATCTCTCCGGCGTAATAAAAAAGGGGGAGCAGATAGCAGCTACAATGTGTAACCCTCCATTCCACAACTCATCTGCCACGGCAGAGAGAGAGGCAGTAAGAAAAATCAACAACTTGAGAGAGAGGGATAATAAGGGGAGGGTCTCAAAAAGGGAGATGGTGCTCAATTTCGCCGGAAAGAGCAGTGAACTATGCTCTCCCGGAGGCGAGATCCAATTTATAAGAGGGATGGTTTTTGAGAGCAGGGAGTTTGCTTCGCAGTGCAGATGGTTTACATCTCTGGTTTCAAAAAAGGAGTCTCTGCCCGGGGTTTACAATGCACTGGATAAAGCAGAGGCAGTCAGGGTTATTACACTTCCGCTGGAAAAGGGAAATAAAACAGGAAGAGTAGTTGCCTGGCACTTTTAATTATGTCTAAATTATTCTGTTATGATACGAATTATTAGAGAGCACTATTTAACCATTTTGATTTTAACTGTTGCCCTTATTGCGGGCTCCTGTTTCCCCTCAGGAGGGGGAAGAGAGGGGCGACAGGGTAGTGAAAGTAAAGGGAGTGAGTACTATCTTGTAATCCGGGTTACAGACGGAGACACCTTTGTGGTTGACGATGGCTCAGCTAAAGGGGCCCGGGTTAGACTTATTGGAGTGGATGCTCCCGAATCGAGACGTTCCGGACGTAAAGAGATAGGATACTACGGATTGGAGGCCAAGGAGTTTATGACCACTCTAATTCTCAATAAAAGAGTTCGTCTGGAATACGATGTCAACAAGTATGACCAATATATGAGAATTCTTGCCTATGTATATCTCGAAGATGGCACTTTCGTTAATGCTCATCTGGTTGAGAGTGGTTATGCTATGGTAATGACTGTCCCCCCAAATGTAAAACATGCAGAGACTTTTCTGAAGCTTCAGCAAAAGGCAAGGGTTAAAAACAGGGGGCTTTGGGGGAGAGAGGTAGAAAACAGGGTAGAATTTTAATCTCTGTTTATAAATATTTATCCATGAAAATAAGAGAACTGTCACTTTTTAAACTTCTGTTAACCCTTATACTCTTTTTAATCCCCCTAAAAGGGATATCTGAGCATAAGAGCGATACAATCTCCTACCACGATTTAACCATCTACGTTACTCCATCTATCTACCCTCTCAGCTGGGACTCTCCATCTGCGCTATATAGCTCTGCAATTAAGAGTTATAAGAGATCTATCTTCAATAAAGGGGGGTATATGATTGGGCATCTTTTTATAGAACTATCTGCTGATGAGGCCGTTTACGAGGCATTCACCTCTATACGCTCAATCTCTGGCAGAGCTAACAGAGAGATGATTGTAAAAGATAGAGTTGGTTTGGGAATTCTTGGTGCTCCAATTCCGGGGAGAATGGAGAGCCGTGAAGAGCTGGAGGAGAGGATAGAGTTTCTAAAAAAGAGAGGAGAGATCGCTTTTATTACATTCCGTATCAGCGATGAGTCGGCACACAGAATTTCTCAGTTTGTAGAGAGGTTTACTTATGGTACAGATGGCGAGGATCCCCCTTCCCGTAAATATGGTGGTGCATATAATCCCCGATTCGAGGGAGAGGGGGCCGGCTGCTCTGCTTTTGGGTTGACTGCACTTGAACTTGCAGGGATCAATTTCGACTACCCGGAGTGGCGTGTAGATATTAACATCCCGATGGACTTAATTGGAGGTGAGTTTAATAACGGCAAAAGGGTGCGAACAAGGGATATTAGAAGACGTAATCAGTGGCATAGTGGTGATGGAGAAGAGGGTGTAGATTATGTTAGGTTCTTTATATATGACCCGAGTTTGATTTTCAGGTGGATTATAGACAAATACCACTTCTCTCCCGGAGATAACGCGGGAGAGAGAGAGAACTCTGCAATTCATAAGTTTATTCCGGTGACTAAGGGAGATATCCCGGGCCTCTTTTTAGATGCTCTAGATATCCCTACTCCTAAAGAGCCAATTTTTTTTAAACGACCAGAACCCTCTTTCTTTATATCTCGCTAATACCATCTTTTTTTCTTATATTTGGATTAAGAACTTCATCTCTATGGAAGATTTTAATAACCTCTACTTCAAAATTCTGGACGAATCGTTTAAGAAAAGTCATGTTATGCTCTCCATAACACATCTCAAAAGTGGCCAGATAATGAGTGTAAACAGATCTTTTCTTGACAGATTGGGCTTTTCTAAAGAAGAGGTTAGTGGTAAAACATCTAAAGAGATGGGTGTTTTTGCAGATGATCGCGACAGGGAGAGGGCGTTTTCGAAATTTATCCGAACGGGCTCTCTTGTAAATCACGAGATCCGAATGAAGTGCAAAAATGGCGAGATTATAAACACTTTATTGTCAATCAATAGTATAGAGGCAGAAAACGAGATATATCTTCTCTCTTCGGTTACTGATATCACGCCACTTAAGATAGCAGAGAGCAAATTAAACACTATGTACTACGGGCAGAAGTTGATCTCTGATATTACAAGATTACTCCATATGTCTCCCGATTGCCAAAGTGATTTTGAAAACGTTCTTGCCATGGTAGGTGAGCATACAGGCGTAAGTCGTGTCTATATCTTTAAGGATGATGCAGGTGGGGCTACAACAAGTGTTAAATATGAGTGGTGCAAAAGTGGAGTCTCCCCCACAAAAGAGGATATGCAGGGCATCTCCTACAGTACCTTCCCGGGGTTTAAAGAGTTATTAATCAGCAATACGGCAAAATTTTTTATCTCGGACTCTTTACCGGATTCAATCAAAGAAATTACTGATCTTCAAAATATTATAACTTTTATGGTTGCTCCTCTCTATGTTGAGGGAAACTACTTTGGTTTTATAGGTTTTGATGAGTGCACACATAAGAGGGTGTGGAGTGAAGATATCACAGACCTTCTTGAGAGTATTGCAAGTATTCTCTCAAATTTTCTTGAGAAGGATATCGTTATGAACCGACTAAGAACAAGCGAAATACGGCTAAAATTTGCTATCGACAGCGCCAAGGAGGGGCTTTGGGACTGGGACAACAGAACAGGAGATACATATTATAACGACAACTACTATCTAAACCTTGGATATCTGCCGGGGGAGTTTAAAGGGGTCATAAACAGCTGGGCAGATAGAATTCATCCTCAGGAGAGGGAGTCTGTACTGGAGACTCTTAACAAGCACATCAGTGGTGAGACACCATTTTATGAGGCAACATACCAATTAAAGAGAAAGGACGGGAGCTGGATGTGGGTACTCGACAGGGGGATGGTTGTAAAGAGAGGTTTGGAAGGTAATCCATTAAGGACAATAGGGACAAACATCAACATCACAGAACATAAAGAGACGGAGATAAAACTTAATGAGGCGCTTCGTACCAAAGATAAGCTCTTCTCAATAATCTCTCACGATTTGAGAGGACCGGTAAGTAATCTGCTCCCTATGCTGGATCTGCTTACTGGAGATATTGAGCTGGACTCCGATCAGAGAAGCCAGTTTATCAACTATATTAAGGAGGCCTCACGTAATACATTTGAACTCCTGGAGAATCTGCTTATATGGTCCAAAAGTCAAACGGGAACAATATCACTCAGCAGGGATAATTTCTCTCTGGAGGAGGTGCTTAGCAAGAATATACAGCTAATATCTGCTGCTGCCAGGCAAAAAGAGATTACTCTGGCTCTAAAGATTAGCGCTCCTATGAATGTATTTGCAGATAAAGAGTCTGTTAATCTCATTACACGAAATCTGCTGACAAATGCCGTAAAGTTCACCCCAAAAGGTGGCAGGATCACTATCTCTACATCCTCTTCTGCAGGTTTTGCAAATATTGAGATTAGTGATACAGGCAGCGGAATTGATGAGTCGATTCTGGCTGGTCTTTTCTCTGTCAACTCGTTTACGGGTAATAATGGTTACGGGAACAGCTCCGGAAGCGGTCTTGGGCTAATTCTCTGCAAAGATTTTGTAGAGCTCAACGGAGGCAAGATTAAGGCAGAGAATATAGATGGGGGTGGTAGTAGGTTTACCTATACAATCCCTTTGGAGAGATAGAGCTTTTTAAACACTCTAAAATTATGACTAATAAGAGAGTAACACATCTCTATATAATTGTCGCTGCGCTTTTTATGCTTGTGACATCTCTCTTAGGGTGCAAACCGGAACCAACTCTCTCTATATCTGTTACATCGCTCAATTTTTCTGACGAAGAGTCGCATCAGACCATAACTATTACATCTAACACCACCTGGAGGGTTCTTGGCGGGGATGGGTGGTGCTCTGCCTCCCCTTCTCAGGGTTCGGGAGTTGGAGAGGTAAAGATAACTGCTAGCAGAAACCAGAACTACTCCCAGAGAGTTACCGATTTGGTGATTACAGCAGAGACTCTCTCCTCTGTTTTAAAAGTAACTCAGAGTCAAAAAGATGGCCTGATTATTACACAAAAGAGCTATACTCTTGGGAGCGAATCCTCTTTGGTTTCTGTTGAGTTGAAAAGTAATATTCTTTACGATATAGCTATAATTCAGGAGGGAGGTTGGATAACACAGGTCAAGTCCAAATCGCTCAACACCTATCTGCATGAGTTTGCTGTTGCCGCAAATCAGAGTTACGACAGCAGAGGTGCAAAAATTATCTTCAAAAGCAGGAGCACCTCTCTCTCTGATACTCTTACTATTAATCAGGCACAGAGAGATGCGGTAATATTTGCAGATAAAAAGAGCTTCTTTATTCAGCGTGCAGGCGGCTCTGTCAATTACCAAGTTAAATCGAATATAGGTTACTCTGTAACTATCTCCGGCGGAGAGGGATGGATAGAAGAGGTCTCTACCAAAGGGCTTCTATCTAAAGAGCACTCATTTGTAATATCTGCAAACCCAACCTCCGGTGAGAGGAGTGGCTCGGTGATTTTCTCATCTGCAGATAATCGTTTTAGGGATACTATAAATATTAAGCAGTGGGGGTTCGACGGCTTTTTTGTTTTTCTCAGAGAGGGAGAGACTCTCTCATCTTATATTCCGGAGAGTGAGCGCTCCTCTGTTGTAAGATTTAGAGTTGTGGGTCCACTTATGGCCTCCGACTTCCCATTTCTAAGGGACTCTCTTGTAAACATGGAGTCTCTGTCGCTAGAGGGCGCTACAATCCAGAACAATGAGATACCGGCCAATGCATTTAGAGTATCTCCCCCGGTGGCGGGCAAACCGGGCTGGCAACCGGTTGGCAAATTTACCAGTTTGGCTCCCGGGGGAGATAAGTTGCGGAGTATCTATCTGCCACCCAACCTCGTAAAAATAGGTGAGTATGCCTTTTTTGGCAGGACTTCACTCGACACTATACATCTGCCCTCTCTTATTACTGCTATTGGCAGCTACGCTTTTGCCCAATGCTCTGCATTAACAATGGTGATAAGCGATATCGCAGTACCATTTGCTATCTTTAATGTATTCTCCGGTATCAATCCCGACGCTCACCTGACAGTTCCCTCCGGAGCTGTTAGCTTGTACAAGATTACCCAGGGCTGGGGTCTCGATTTTTTCAAAAAAATCTATGAGCAGGGTGGCGATCCCAACGATCCAGGTGATGGCGACGATCCGGACGACCCCGACGATCCTGATGACCCTGAAGATCCTGAAGATCCTGATGATCCTGATGATCCTGATGATCCGGACGACCCGGATGATCCGCCCCCATCCGGTATTGATGGAAGCTATCTGCTTTTACAAAGTGCATCTGTTGGTAGCGGTGTAGATCTTGTTTTTATGGGAGATGGTTTTGTAACCTCGGAGATAGATAGCAAAAAGTATGAGAACAGAATTAGAGAGGCCTTTGCCCACTTTTTTGATATAGAGCCATACCGCTCTTACAGAGACCATTTCAATGTCTATATGGTCTATGCCGTATCTGCCGAGAGTGGGATAAGCGACCTTACTACTACTGTTGATACAAAATTCCAGACAAAGTATTCGAGTGAACCTCCCGGAACAGGAATGAGTATTCACTACCAAACCTGCTTTACTTACGCTCAAAAAGCTCCGGTTGGAAGCTTAAGCAATACTCTTATTGTTGTGATTGCTAACAGTAACCGCTACGGAGGTACAGCCCATCTCTTCTCCGACGGTGCCGCTATTGCAATTGCTCCGCTATCTGAGCACAGCTATCCATACGATTTTCGTGGTCTTGTTCAGCATGAGGCCGGCGGGCACGGCTTTGGGAAGCTTGCAGATGAGTATGTCAGAAACCCCGGTATGATATCGGATGAACAGAAAAGCACTCTATCCACCTGGCACGCCTTTAACCATTTCCGGAATGTGGATATAACTAACGACCTATCTAAGATAATTTGGAAACACTTTATCGGTACTCCGGGTTATCTCTATGTAAATGCCTGGGAAGGTGCCTACTACTATGGCCAAGGAGTCTGGCGTCCGGAAGAGAGATCACTTATGATCAACAACATCCGATACATCAATGCACCCGGACGCGAACTTATAGTAAAGCGCATAAAACAGCTTGCCGGCCTGCCATTCTCATTCGATGAGTTCCGGGCAAAAGATGTAATGGAACTGGGAGTCGCAACAAAAGCCGGAATCCCCGCCTTTGATCCAAAAATGGCCCTTCCGCCACCTGTTTTGAATGAGTAACACGTTGGCAAGGGTTGTGGACCTTGCATGCAAATGTGGATTCTAAACGCAGGAACGCTTTTCTTAAACGTTACTGGCTTATAAACCCCTTAGCACAACGGGCAACGTCCATCCTCATCCGCTCACAAGTTCGCTACTTGCGGCTGAGTTTGCCCTACTTGTGCTAAGGGTTTATT
>JAUYTB010000323.1 GCA_030695305.1 Bacteroidales bacterium | reverse complement strand
GTGGGCAGAAATGCCCGTACGGGTTCGATTCCCGTCCCGAGTACTTTTAATTTTCCCTTCCATCTCTCTCCTCTTTAAAAATTTCACGAATTTAACTAAAAGAGTTAACTTTGAAAACCCTCTTTGCCAGAGTTTGAGGTATGTCTCTGAATAACTGTTGGTTAAAAAGGGCAATTTTCCAATTTTGGAAAATTACGTTTTGTAAAATACATAATATTAATTAGTTACATCAAACTCTGCCAATGATAAAACAAATTTTCAGCACATTCATAGTGATGTTTGCAGTAATAGACATTTTTGGTTCGGTGCCGATTATTATCGGATTGAAAGAGAAGAATAAGAGCTATAGCGCTATAAATGCTTCAGTTATATCTTTTTTGATATTGGTTGGATTTCTTTTTGTAGGTCAGGCTATGCTCGGTTTATTTGGGGTGGATGTATCATCTTTTGCAGTGGCGGGTGCATTGGTGCTGCTAGTGCTGGCAATAGAGATGATATTTGGTATTCAGATTTTTAAAGACGATGGCCCTACAGAGTCAGCAACCATTGTTCCCATAGTTTTCCCTCTGATTGCCGGTGCGGCATCATTTACAACCTTGCTATCTTTAAGGGCTGAGTATGAGTTGATTAATATTATAATTGCGCTCTTCTTAAATATTGTCGTTGTCTTTTTTGTCTTGAATAACATAGAATTTATTTCAAGAAAGATTGGGAAGGGGGGGATTTATGTTATGAGAAAATTCTTCGGAATTATTTTACTGGCCATCGCGGTTAAGCTTATCGCCTCTAATCTAAATTCACTTCTCACCTAAAAAATTGGTCCATCAAAAATCTGCAGATAGTGTTCATATCTTGTTAATATATTAACGTATCCTATTGTATTTATAAGTTTTTATTGTATCTTTGCAGCCCGCATTTTTTGTGTGGGTAGTATTAATTATTTAAAAAACACCAAATTAAAAACCAATGCCTGGATTAATTGGAAGGAAAGTCGGAATGACTTCTGTTTTTGGTGCCGATGGAAAAAATATTCCATGCACCGTTATTGAGGCTGGTCCGT
>JAUYTB010000320.1 GCA_030695305.1 Bacteroidales bacterium | reverse complement strand
CTGTGGCAGATGCGCCCCGGTTTTCGGCATCTTGAACTGCTCTTGAGAATTCGTTATCTACAAGTCTTGCCGGAGCAAGCTTTTTAAGCAGCAATTTGGTTTCGCCCTCCTTAAGGCCGCGGCACCTCTCCTTAAACAAAGGGTGAGCAGAGCTCTCGTTACAAAGAGCAAAGCGTGTTCCTATCTGCACACCATCTGCCCCCAAAGCAAATGCAGCATTGTAGCTGGCACGGGATGCAATACCTCCGGCTGCAATAAGAGGAATTTTTATTGCGCTGCGAACCTGTGGAACAAGACAGAGTGTGGTTGTCTCCTCACGACCGTTATGCCCGCCTGCCTCAAACCCCTCTGCAACAACAGCATCTACTCCTGCCTCTTCACATTTAAGAGCAAACAGAGAGCTGGATACCACATGTGCAACAATAACTCCACGAGACTTTAAAAATGAGGTCCACCTCTTTGGACTCCCGGCAGAGGTAAAGACTATAGGTACCTCCTCTTCTGCAATTATCTGCATAACTGCTTCTATTTGAGGATAAAGCAAAGGAACATTGACACCAAAGGGGAGGCAGTTCAAGCCGGAAATTTCTCCTAACCCAATAAATTCACTTACCTTTTCGCCCTCAATCTGCAGCGCCTCACGGCATCTTATAATGTGGTGCCTAAGGTTATCCGGGTGCATAGATCCGGCACCAATCAGACCAAGGCCTCCGGCTTTACTAACAGCAGATGCAAGACGCCACCCGCTGCACCAGACCATACCTCCCTGTATTATGGGGTATTTTATTCCAAATAATTGGCAAATTCTATTCTCCATTGTCTCTCTGTTTTGCTGTTGTTATGGGAAATCACACAAATTTACTCATAAAACCAACATTTTTTTATCTTTGTTAAGACTTAAACTTTTTACAGATATAACTTTTGATTATGGCAAATATTCAGAGAGATGGCTTCGGTAGCCGTTTTGGTGTTCTTGTGGCAGTGGCCGGTTCGGCAGTAGGACTCGGAAACCTTTGGCGTTTCCCTTATATGGTAGGGACAAACGGAGGTGCTGCATTTATTATCCTCTATCTATTTTTTGTGCTTCTGCTGTGTATGCCAATAATGTTCTCCGAATTCATAATCGGACGCCGTACTCAATCCAATGCATTTGGCGCTATTAAGAAGATCGCTCCCCGGTCAGGCTGGCTCTCAATAGGTGTAATCAGTGTTGTGGCATCTATCTGTATAATGTCTTTCTATAGCGTAGTAGGGGGATGGACCCTTGAGTATATCTTCAAATCCTTCTCTCCATCATTTCTCACTTCGGATAGCAGCTCCCTCTCAAGCCAATTCTCCGGCTTCTCACAATCCTCTTTTCTCCCGGTAGTAATGCACCTCCTTTTTTTGACCATATCTGCACTCATTGTTATGGCTGGAGTTAAGAACGGGATTGAGAAGTACTCAAAAATTTTAATGCCTGTTCTCTTCTTTTTGGTGCTATTGCTGGCAATACGATCTCTAACTCTTCATGGAGCAGGCGACGGTGTGAGATTTTTGCTCTATCCGGACTTTTCAAAGATCACAGGAGAGACACTCCTTGCAGCTCTCGGTCAGGCCTTCTTTTCGCTCAGTCTGGGGATGGGTTGTATTATTACTTACGGATCTTATGTAAACAAAAAAGAGAACCTTTTCAAGATCTCCTTTATGACAGTTGCCGCAGATACCGGATTTGCCATTTTAGCAGGGCTTGCTGTTGTTCCGGCAGTTTTTGCATTCGGAATACCTCCGGGACAGGGGCCTAGTCTGGTGTTTATTACACTTCCTCAGGTATTTGCCCAACTTCCGTTTGGCGGACCAATCTCAGTTGCCTTCTTCTTTATCCTACTGATAGCAGCTGTTACATCAGCTATCTCGCTTCTGGAGGTTGTGGTCGCCTACTTTACAGAGGAGCTTAAAATGAGTCGCAAAGTTGCAGTAGTGGTAACTTTTATAATCATCGGCTTTTTTGGAACATTCAGTTCTCTCTCTCAAGGAGTTCTCTCTGATGTAACCATTTTTGGAAAGA
Source organism: Bacteroidales bacterium (assembly GCA_030695305.1). Taxonomy (GTDB): domain Bacteria; phylum Bacteroidota; class Bacteroidia; order Bacteroidales; family UBA932; genus Bact-08. The sequence goes on along the minus strand of JAUYTB010000320.1, from coordinate 5,984 downwards.
GCTTCTTCGACCTTTTCGACTATACCGCTTCTAACATTCTGCTCCCTGTAGGAGGGCTGCTTGTAGTTCTGTTTGTCGGATGGAGAATGAAGCGTGCAGATGTTCTTGACGAACTCACCAGCGGAGGTACAGTAGCACTCCGCAAATCCCTCTTCACCGGTATCATGCTCGTCATCAAATTCCTAGCCCCAATTGCCATCTCAATCGTACTCCTCAACAGCATCTTGTAAAGAGAGACCTTGGCAAGGGTTGTGGACCTTGCATGCAAATGTGGACCTTGGCAAGGGTTGTGGAGCTAGCTCTTACTTACTATAAACTCTGCGATTGTTCTTACAGAACGAAAAACCTCTTTATTAGCTTTCGGGTCCTCCATTCTGATGCCATACTCTCTCTCTAACAGAATCACAAGTTCAAGTGCATCAATTGAATCCAGACCCAAACCCTCTCCAAACAGAGGAGCATCTGCATCAATATCCTCAGGAGTTATCTCTTCCAGATTTAGAGCTGTGATTATCTGCTGCTTAAGCTGTTCAATAATTTGATCTACAGTCTTTTGTTCCATAATTGCTTGTGTAAATTTATAATTTTTGTTTGCTGATTTTATCTAATTTATGAGTATTGACCATATAATTTTTTATACAAAAGTGCTGCAAGAAAAGATAATGTTCCAAAAAGCAGAAGTGCTCCTCCGTAAGGCAGAACAGAGATCAACCCCTCATCCCTCAAAAATATTTGATAAAAGCCCGACATCCCCCAATTAAGAGGAGATAATTTGCTTATAATCTGCATTAAAGGAGACATAATGAAGATAGGAATCCAGATGCCGCCAATTGCAGCGAAAATCACAACTGATACAGCGCCAAAGACAGATGCCTGCTGATTTGTTCTTGCAATATTGCCTATTGCGATGCCATATCCGATTGCAGCCACCGCGGCAGAGAGGGCCATAAAGATAAGGGCAGATAGTGAGTGGCCGGTCTCCAGTGCCGGAAGTCCGATAAATGGAATGAGATACATTCCGATGAGTAGCATAATTGCAAATTGTAAAAGAGCGACTATGATATATATTAGTGCTTTACTTAAAAGGTACTCGGTATAGGTGCAAGGCATTGTTAAAAGGCGGGTGAAGCTGCCCCCCTCCCTCTCTTTTATGATGTTCCCGGCAAGAGATACAACAATAAAGAAAATTGCAAAAAGACTCCACGCCGGAATATTGTGCTGAACAGCATTTGGGACAATATTACTATCCTCCGGAACAGCAAACTTAGCATCAACTGTAAACTGCTCTCCCGAGAAATTATCTGCAGATATAACCACCGGAGATATATCGTTAACCTGTGAAGTTATCTCTTTCATGATAAAAGCAAATTGAACCTTTTGAGCTTTCTCTTGTATTGTACTCATAATAAGAGAGTAAAACGATCCGTTAGCAGTCGGATCAACTACAATCGTAAGCTTGACATCCTCTTTAAACGGAACCTTGTCTATCCCGTTAAAAGCACTCACTACATAACGTTGAACATTACCCTTTATCATCTCTGTTGCCTCTTCCGGAATAAATATGCCCAGAAGATACTCACTTGCAGATATTTTCATCTCCATATCTGAGACCGAGCTACCCTCTCCCTTGGTAATCTCAAAAATTCCGGAGCTCTCTACCTCCCTCTCAATAGCTAAACCCAATTCACCGGCATCGTTATTTATAAGAAGAAGAGGAATCTTTACCCCCTTTACAACATTAAATGTACTCTCCTGAAGATTAGCCATAAGAACAACAAGAGCAATAGGCATAACAAACATCAGGATAATTCCGCCGATATCCCTCTTAAGCATTATAAAATCCTTAAGAAGAAGGTACTTCATCCTGCCTGCACTATCTGCAAAAAATCTACTCATATGTATCCCTCATCTGTTTTCCTGTTAACTTAAAATAGAGCGCCTCAAGGTTTTTACAATCCCGGTGTTGCTCAGCAAGCTCTCGAGGATTACCCTCAAGTACAACTCTACCCCCATCCATTAAAGCAACTCTGTCACAAATTGACTCCGCCTCCTCCAGGTAGTGAGATATAAACATCACCGTTGTTCCACCTCTGTTGATCTTTACAAGCTCCTCAAGAATAAGGTTTCTAGACTGAGCATCAACCCCAACCGTGGGCTCATCCAAAATAATAATCTGCGGACGATGTATAAGCCCCGCAATTATATTTATTCGCCTCTTCATCCCCCCCGAGTACTCGCTGATAAGCTTATCTGCACTATTAGTTAGTCCAAACTGAGCAAGAAGTTCATCAATCCTAAGTTTAAGCTCCACCCCCCGAATTCCGTAAATACCTCCAATAACCCTTAGGTTCTCCCTGCCTGTTAGAGAAGGAAAAAGAGCAATATCCTGCGGAACAAATCCTATTATATTCTTGATTGCAGATAATGAGTCTTTTACTGAGAGTCCGCTGATTTTTACATCTCCACTATCAAAACCCTTAAGGCCGCACATTATCTCTATTGTTGTGGTTTTGCCTGCTCCGTTTGGAGCCACCAACCCAAAAAGAGAACCTCTTTCAACTCTTAAAGAGAGAGAGTTAAGAGTGGGATTGACCCTCCCCTTATACCTCTTGACAAGACCCTTAATATCTATTGCATAAACTGCACTCTCCAACATTCTCTCTATTTTTTAAATTAAAAACAACTGCACATACATCTGCCTACAAGGTCCAAAACCCTTGCCAAGGTCTACATCTGCTTGCAAGGTCCAAAACCCTTGGCAAGGTCTCTAAAAATTGCCTCCTCTTTTTGGGAGATTGCTACTAGTTTATCTGCTAACTGGTCGTATGTAATTGGTTCGGCATCACGTTTTTTGATAAGGCGGGCTGCATTGTAGGAGAAGTCCCGCCACATATCTCCGGCAATGGTCATCTCTGCAGATAGCTCGCGCAACCTCGGTTCGTTCATTATCACAGAGGCCTCCTGCAAAAAAGCGGCATAAATAAAACGGAATCCGGCACCTCCTGTTCCAATCTCTTCGTTCATCCTCACTATTTGCGCCAGGTTAAGGGCCGCCCTTTTTGCTCCCATTCTCCCCTCCCATTTTCTCATCCTCCAGGCAAGGAATCTTATACCCTTTACACCAAACATAGGAACCGGAATCTTGAGCATCCTGTTGCAATTCTTCACAATTGCCCTGCGAACAGTCTCTGCCGTAACATCACACTTAGATCTTACATCGGCAATATGGTACATCCTCCCCTTAGGTGGATAGGTTCCACTCGCAAAACGTACAAGCTTAAGCTCATCATAAGTAAGCGTGCACTTATCTACAACAACAGGATCTGATACAGTGTAAACATCACCCTCTTTTCCCGTAACACAGATATTGTGGGCGTTGAAATGGAATCTGTACTCCTTTGGAAAGTATGGCAGATGGTAAACACCCACAAGCATGCCCACAGGAATGCCCCTCTCCAGCAGAGAGTCCAGGGTACGCATAGCTCTCTCCCTGTCACGAAACTTATACCGCTTAATTTTTATATTCAAAAGAGAGAGAACCCTGGAGAAGATATCTCCGGGAAGCGGACGGAAAGAGGTGACAGCCATGCCATGAAGACGAATAAATGGCATATGGGCAAAGAAGAGGCCGGAGCCCAATCCAAAAACCATCGCCTCACTCATCTCAACTCCATAATAACGTAAAAGATTGCTTACAACACCATTCTCGCAATGACCGGAAGGTTTGTGAATAAAGTCCAGCTGCATATTAATCTAAAGAGGTAAGTTGTTCTACACTAATTCTAAGAGCACAAGCCAATTGCTCTAGCTGCTCCTTTTGCAATTTAACGAAATGCTTTGCCTTGCACCATCTTCTGATATCCCTTTTAGAGAATCCGGAGTAGTCCGACAAAATCTCCGGAGTCATAATAAGACGGTGCAGATGGTAGGCCAGAGGACTCTTCTCCCCGGAGAGAACCTCCTTTTTAATCTCTTCGCACTCCTCATAAATTGACTCCCATGTAAAGTCGAGAGCCACATTCTTCGCATCCCAACCAACACTAATAATCTGCTTGTAATCACCATTTTCGTCTGTAGCGTAGCAGACATCCCGAACCCCGGAACTCTCTAAAATCTTGCCATCCTGAGGAACCTCATTAACCTTCATAATCACAAACTGTTAGATAGACAAAAGCATACGAGAATCTTGCACTTTCGGGAACCATCACCAGAATCTTCTCTCCCTTTTTTAATCTGCCACTCCTTAAGAGCTCATCAATCATAATAAAGGCAGATGCAGCAGCGATATTCCCCACAGATGGAAGATTGACAAACCACCTCTCCTGCGGAATTGTAAAACCCAGAGAGTCTAGCTCCGTAAATATTTTTGAGCGGAAATACATAGACGAAAGGTGAGGCAGAAACCAATCTATCTCCTCCTGCCTGAGCGACCTCTTTTGAGCCACCTCCATTAAAAAACGGCCGCCAAGCTTTACAATATTCTCTCCCAGCAACTTTGTATCCTGCTTTAGAGCAAACAGAGATCTCCCGGTCCACTCCTCCTCCTCAAAACCACACCATCCTAAGAGCTTACCCTCACTATTATAATCTGCACCCGCATACATACAGGTTGGCATTGTATTGGCGTAAGAGGTAAGCTCAATCCACTCAACCCTAAGAGATAGCCCCGACTCTGCCGGACTGTTCTTTAAAAGCAGGGCAGATGCACCATCCGAAAGCATAAAACGTAAAAAATCCTTCTCAAAAGCAATAATGGGATCCTGCTCCAGACGCTTTAGATTCTCATACTCCTCCTTAAAAAAGGAGCTCCTCATCCATGCAGACAGCCGCTCCGAAGCAACAGCTACAGCATTTGATTTATCCCCAGACGCAATTGCCATAGAACCATATTTGAGAGCATGAATCCCGCTACAGCAAGAACCTGCAAATGAGACCACCTCTCTATTTGTATGGCCACCCATCTCTCCGTGAATCTGCACACCGTGAGAGGGCATAATCATCTCCTGAGAGGCCGTTCCGGCAGCAAGAAGCTCTATAGTATCTGCATTAATATCATTGTCATAGAGCTTTTCTATGGCAAGCTTAGCCATCTCAAATGACGTATGGGTTACCCTCTGCTCTCTGTCTAGCGCATAATAGCGTGTCTTAATCTGATTATTCCTTAATATTAAGTTTCTGGCTTTGGAGGGCTTACCTCCAATCATCCCCAAATAATCCTCAATATAATCACTCTCAACAGGTTCGTTTGGTAAAAAAGAGGCAGTTTTAGTAATGTATACACAATTCATATATCTGTTGTTAACTCTGTAAAAATAGGATTTTTTGGCCAATTTTCCTTAATCCGGCACTTCTCAATGGGTAAGTGATCAGAAAAAAGAGCGAACCAAAAGGTGAGACAGCAAAGATTACAGTATTGAGATAGTATTTAAACAACTTTAGACGAAATGCTCTGCGGGGATCTTTGTACCCCCCTTTTTTAATAACAAATTTTGCCCACTTACCCCAAAGGCGATTCCCGTTAGACTCAACAAAATAGAGCCCGGGATGAAACTGAATCAAGCCCCTCTCCACAATCTCCCCCTGCAGTGTACTCCAGTTTCCGGAGGTAAGTGCCTCAAAAATAACGGGAGAGATAGCTGAAACACTTAAAATATCTGCATCGGAAACCCCTGCCTCCGGAAGAAAGCGGGAAGCACCCTTTTGCCCCTTAATTAACCAGCGAAATACAGTGAGCACCCCGATAAGGTTGTAGTGTCTATCCTCCAGAGCAATATTCCCAACCCAACTGCACCCATACTCCCGAAGTCTCTCACCAACACTAAGGTGGGCAGATATCCACATATTCCTGGAGCCAATAACAGTGAGCACCCTCTTTCCTTTGAGGTAGCTCCCGGTACTACTCTCCCCTAAAAAGGAGGAGAAGGGAATTGAAGGGGCAAGAAACCATGGCTGATAGCCCAGAATAACCAGATCTGCATCTATAA
>JAUYTB010000319.1 GCA_030695305.1 Bacteroidales bacterium | reverse complement strand
CTGTGGCCTTAACGATCCCAGAAATCTTGAAGGTTCTGTAAAATATGCCAAAGCGGGAGGAATGATCTCGCAGGTGGCTCTAAGTATAACCTACTCCCCAGTTCATACTGTTGAGTACTACATGGGTCTGGTAGATAAAGTTGTGGAGTTCGGTTGTGATGAGATCTGCCTTAAGGATATGGCCGGTGTAGGGCGCCCTGCATTTCTTGGACGTCTTACCAAATCTATCAAAGATAAGTATCCGCATATTGTAGTGCAGTATCACGGACACAGCGGACCGGGATTCTCTGTAGCTTCTATGCTGGAGGTTGCCCGTGCCGGAGCAGATTATCTTGATGTAGCGATGGAGCCGCTCTCTTGGGGGATGGTTCATCCGGATGTCATTACCATTCAGGCAATGATGAAAGATGCAGGATTCCTTGTCAAGGAGATCAATATGGATGCATATATGGAGGCAAGAAGACTCACTCAAAGCTTTATGGATGACTACCTTGGCTATTTCATAGATCCGGGAAATAAGCAGATGACCTCACTTCTTGTAGGTTGCGGCTTACCGGGAGGGATGATGGGCTCTTTAATGGCAGACCTAAAAGGATTTCATGGTGCGATTAACTCTTCACTTAAAAATCAAGGCAAAAAAGAGCTTCAACTTAATGAGTTGGTAGTTATGATGTTCCAGGAGGTTGAGTATGTATGGCCTAGAATGGGTTATCCTCCTCTTGTAACACCTTTCAGTCAGTATGTTAAAAATATTGCGCTAATGAATCTTATGCACACTTTAAAAGGTGAGCCAAGATGGACAACTATAGACAAAGATACCTGGAATATGATTCTGGGAAAAACAGGCAAACTGCCCGGCGAACTTGATCCTCAACTTATTCAGATTGCAAAAGATAAAGGCATGGAGTTCTATACCGGCACACCTCAGGATGCGTTTCCTAATGAGCTGGATAAGTTCAGAAAAGAGATGGCAGAAAACAAATGGGAAACAGGAGAGGATGATGAGGAGCTGTTTGAGTTTGCAATGCATGAAAGGCAGTATCGCGATTACAAGAGCGGAGTAGCTAAGCAGCGATTTGAGCAGGAGCTGGAGGCAGCAAAGGCAAAAGCTGGTGCACCGGTTGTAATAACCCGCCCGGTTACTGAGTTGCCAAAATTTGATATTGAGAAAATTCTGGAAAACCATCCGGCTGCAAAACCTGTTCATGGAACAGTTAAAGGTCAGATTCTTTGGCAGTATGATTTGGCAGATATATCTTCTGCTCCAAATATTGGCGAACCGGTAGAAGAGGGGAAACCTATATGCTATATTCAGGCATTCTATGGATTAGAGGTGATAAAAGCACCTAAAACGGGAAAGATAGTACAGATAAATGCAAAACACGGTGAGATAATTGAGAAGGGTGAGATAATTGCTTTTATTGACTGATCTCAAATCAGCATCAGATGTAATTTAGTGTATAACAATAAATTAAAAACCTCAATTTCCGATAGTGGAAATTGAGGTTTTTAATTTATAAAGCAGTTATCTAACACTATATCTGAGATAACATTTGTGACCCCGAAGGGATTCAAACCCCCGACCTTCAGAACCGGAATCTGACGTTCTATTCAGCTGAACTACGGGGCCGTCA
>JAUYTB010000313.1 GCA_030695305.1 Bacteroidales bacterium | reverse complement strand
TATAAAGAGGTAACAGAGAGAATATACCATTCACTTCTCAACTACACGGGAGAGGGGAGTGTGGCCGACTATATACCGGCATTATCAAAAGTTAATCCCAAATCGTATTCAATATCTGTATGTGACCTTGATGGAGGAGTTTTCTCTGTGGGAGATTATGAAACGAGATTCACTATCCAGAGTATCTCCAAGGTCTTTTCACTTGCAATGGTAAGCCGCCACCTGGGGGATAAGCTTTGGGAGCACGTGGGAAGAGAGCCGTCCGGTACGGCCTTTAACTCTCTTATTCAGCTGGAGCAGGAGCGGGGTATCCCCAGAAACCCCTTTATTAATGCGGGTGCTCTTGTTGTTACAGATAAGATTATTGATTTGTATGATAAACCAAAAACTGCAATTCTTGACTTTGTCCGAGGGAATTGCGGGGAGAATGATATTTATTATAACAAGGAGGTAGCAAAATCGGAGATGGAACACTCTCACAGAAATATCGCTCTTGCAAACTTTATGAAGAGTTTTGGCAACATAAAAAATGATATAGATACAATTATTGATATCTATTGTAACCAATGTAGTATAAGCATGAACACGCAAGAGCTTGCAAAATCCTTTCTTTTTCTTGCGAACGGGGGGATTAATCCTCTTACAGGCGAGAGAGTTATTGGGCCCAGAGAGGCAAAGAGACTAAATGCCCTACTTCTTACATGTGGTCTATATAATGAGTCAGGAGACTTTGCCTACAGAGTAGGTCTGCCGGGAAAAAGTGGCGTAGGGGGAGGGGTGGTTGCAATAATTCCGGGAAGACTTGCGATTGCGGTCTGGAGTCCGGAGTTGAATAAAAACGGCAACTCCTATAGGGGTATTGCTACACTAGAACAATTTACAACCGATATAGGCATATCTGTTTTTTAGAATGAGAGTAATAAGATATAATACAATCAATTAAATAATTATGATAAGAAAGCTAATCATCTCGGCAACATTCATCTTCATTGCGTTTACAAGCGCTTGGGGCCAGACTCCAAAAAAATCTATGACTATAGATGATGTAGTTAAGTGGAACAGGATAACAGAGAGAGAGATCTCTCCGGACGGTTCTCATATAGCAGTTAAAGTTGAACCATGGAAGGGGAGTGCATCTGTAAAACTATACAACGATAGTGGAGCAGAGCTCTTATCTTCTGACTCATCTTCTACACTCTCCTTTGACAAAAACTCCGATTACCTGGTGTTTAAAAGGGGTTCCGGAAAAAATAGTACTTTGCGGATCTTCTCTCTTAAGGATAGAAGCCTTCGGGTAATCGAGGATGTAAAAAGCTATATGCTTCCTGAGGATTGGAGTGGTCAGTTTTTATACCAAAAGGGAGATTCAACACTTGTGATTGAGAGTCTGGACTCAAAAAGGAGAGTCGTTGTAGGTAAAGCGTCAGATTTTGCAGTATCCCCCAAGGAGATAAGTACTTTGTTTACAAACGATGGAGCTGTGTTGCTCTACTCTACTTATGGTGAAGCTGCTGATACAATTTGGAAAGGCAAGGGCAAAGTCTCCAGGCTTGCAATTTCGGATGATGCTTCCAGATGCTCTTTTATATCGGATAACAGATTGTATGCAAAAGCAGATAAAGGGAGTGTGAACGAGATTGCCAATGAGGTCTCAGATAAAAGAGATATAATCTTCTCGCCAGACGGCTCCAGACTCTATTATGGGATTGCACAAGAGAAAAGGTTGAGAGATACCTCCTTTAAAAAGGAGGATTTTCCTGGGGTACATATATGGCACTGGAAAGAGAAGAGGCAGTTTACTCAGCAAGTGGTAAATAAAAAGAGAGATTCAGAGATGAGCTTTCTGGCTGTCTACACCTTCGAAAAGGGCGACTCATACCAAATCACCAACGATTTCATTCATGAAACAAGACTCGTTCAAAAAGGTAACTCCCCTATTGTTGTAGGTTTGTCCGATGTAAACTATCGGTTGGAGCAGATGTGGCAGGGCAGAAGCAAGTATGACCTTTTTGTAATCAATACATTTCTTGAGAGAAGCGCTTTTGTAAAAGAGGGTATTGAGGGGCAGGTAAGGGTTTCTCCAACAGGAAAATTCCTCTATTGGTACAACTCACCCGACAGTGCTTGGTTTACATGCCTTCTGGAGACGCTTGAGGTTGTAAAAGTGACAGATCCTAAGAGTATTAGAGCATATGACATGGATAACGATGTGCCGGACTGGCCCTCGTCATACTCTATCTCCGGCTGGAGCAGAGGAGACAAATACATTTTGATTAATGACAAATATGATATCTGGAGGGTTGATCCTTTGGCTAAAGAGAGTCCTGTAAATATTACACAAAATGGATGGAAAAAGAGAATTACCTATCGCAGTGCAATATCGGCAGATTCAGATAGTATTGACATGTCAAAAGCGATACTTCTAACCGGGTTTGACAACACCACTAAGGGATATGGCTACTATTCGCTTATACCCGCTAATGGCAAGGAGCCGATAACCCTCTATTCGGGAGATTTTATGTTAAACGAACCTGTGAAAGCCAAAAAAAGAGAGCGCTTTATTTTTACCAAAGAGAGTTTTGAGGAGTTCCCGGATATTCATATTACAGATAGTAAATTTCGCAAAATAAAAAAGATAACTGACGTAAATCCTCAAAAGGGAGAGTTTGTCTGGGGGAGTGCAAAGATCATTAAATGGATCTCATATGATGGTGTTGAACTGGAAGGAGTTCTCTATTTGCCGGAAAATTTTAATCCCTCCGCCAAGTACCCTATGATTGTCAACTTCTACGATAAAAATTCATCTAATCTTCATTCTCACAGAACTCCGGAAGCACATCGCTCTACAATTGACTATCATATGTACAACAGCAATGGATACGTTATTTTTAACCCGGATATTGTTTATAAAGAGGGATATCCCGGGGAGAGTGCCTTCAATTGTGTAATGCCGGGCATCTCTGCTGTCCTTAATATGGGCTTTGTAGATCCTGCAAGAGTAGGCGCTCAGGGCCATAGCTGGGGAGGATACCAGGTTGCATATTTAGCCACAAGAACTACACTTTTTGCTGCAATAGAGTCGGGTGCACCTGTTGTTAATATGTTTAGTGCTTATGGAGGCATCAGATGGGGAACAGGGCTTAACAGATCCTTTCAGTATGAGCATCAGCAGAGCAGGATAGGGAAAACTCCGTGGGAGTCACCATTAAGGTATATTGAAAATTCACCTCTTTTTACAATGGACAAGGTAACGACTCCAATCCTTATTATGCATAACGATCAGGATGGACACGTTCCATGGTATCAGGGAATAGAGTACTTTGTTGCCCTAAAAAGATTACAGAAACCTGTTTGGCTTCTCAACTATACAGGAGAGATTCACTGGCCCCAAAAATTGAGCAATAAAGTTGACTTTCAGATACGTATGATGCAGTTCTTTAACCACTATCTTAAAGGCGACCCAATGCCAAAGTGGATGGACGAAGGGCTATCTGCGATTGACCTCGATTTTGAAACAGGATATTAGATTATCTGTAGCAGATATTGTGAATGTTAAGAATAATCGTTAGATTTGTTAAAAGATCTAACCCTTTAAGCTTATGGTAAAGTCATTTCCCCGTCAGCTTTATATCCCTCTGGTTATACTTCTAGGTGTAGTAGCTGGTCTTTTTTTGTATCTGGTTTATATGTCCAGGATGGCATCCTATCTTACAGACGATCCCTCTGCTTGTGTAAACTGCCATATTATGGCTCCCTATTATCAGTCATGGCAAAAGAGTTCGCACCAACCGTGGACAACCTGTAATGATTGCCATGTTCCACAAGATAACTTTATCCGGGGATATGCCTTTAAGGCCAAAGATGGTCTTTACCATGCTGCGGTCTTTACATTTCGTGCAGAGCCCCAGGTCATAAGACCCAGAGCAGAGAGCTATGGTGCAATTATGGAGAACTGTATCCGATGTCACACAATGCTCAATACCGAGTTTGTAAAGACAGGTATGGTTAAGTACTCACATGTTGCCAAGGGAGAAGCAAGAGCGTGCTGGGATTGCCACAGGGATGTACCCCATGGGATTATCTCAAACCTGGCTATGAGTCCCAATGCTATTGTTCCTCTTCCGAAATCACCTGTTCCGGATTGGTTAAAGAAAAGAATGAAGAAATAAAACTAAACTCTATGAAATTAAAACTATTCTTCGAAAAACACAGGGTTGCATTTATGTGGACACTGTTTGCAGGAACCATGGTTGCTGTTTTTCTTCTTGGTCTCCTGGCGGCATCTATTACTGAGAGAAGAGCGGAGATTGCCACTCTGTTTAATAATAAGAGAGTGCAGATAACGGGAATAGAATCAAGAAGTGAGATATGGGGAGAGAACTATCCGCGTGAGTACGAAACATGGAAAAAGACAAAAGAGATGAATTTTGAGAGCAAGCACAATGGTAATACTCTTGTTGATTTATTGGAGGAGAGGCCGGAGATGGTGGTTCTGTGGGCGGGATATGCATTCTCCAGAGATTACAGCGCACCAAGGGGACACCATTATGCTGTTGACGATGTAGTCCATACTCTTCGTACAGGAGCACCTTTTACCGAAGATCAAAATTTACAGCCGGCAACTTGCTGGGCATGTAAAAGCCCGGATGTGCCCAGACTCATGGCGGAGGTTGGAATTGAAAATTTCTATAAATCCAAATGGTCACATTTCGGAAGTGAGGTTGTTAATTCAATTGGTTGTGCAGATTGTCATAATCCTGATAATATGAATATTTCAATTTCCAGGCCGGCTCTAAGTGAGGCCTTTACTAGAATGGGAAAAGATATTGGCAAGAGTACAATTCAGGAGCGCAGATCACTTGCCTGTGCTCAATGTCACGTAGAGTACTATTTTAAAGGTGACGGTAAATATCTCACCTTTCCGTGGGACAAAGGGTTAACGGTAGAGGATATGGAGCGTTATTATGATGAGGCGGGCTATTCTGACTGGACTCATACTCTAAGCAGAGCCCCTATGCTCAAGGCGCAGCACCCGGATTATGAGCTTTTTATGATGGGACCGCATGCTCAGAGAGGCCTCTCCTGTGCAGATTGCCATATGCCTTACAAATCGGAAGGCGCTATAAAATACAGCGACCACCACGTTACATCTCCACTTATGTATATTGACAGGACATGTCAAACTTGTCACCGCGACAGCAAGGAGAATCTCTTAAAATATGTTTATGAGTATCAGGATAAGATACTTGAAACCAGAGATAGAGTAGAGCAAGAGCTTGTTAAGGCACATATTGCTGCAAAATTTGCATGGGATAAAGGTGCTTCTGCAGATATCATGGATCCTGTTCTTAAACTTATAAGAGCAGCCCAGTGGAGATGGGATTTTGCCGTTGCCTCTCATGGAGGATCATTCCATGCACCGGTAGAGACTCAGAGAATACTTGCACATAGTCTTGACAAGAGTTATCAGGCACAACTAGAGGTTCATAAAATTCTCTCACAGATGGGGGTTAAAGAGAGTATTCCTATACCCGACATATCAACAAAAGAGAGAGCTCAAAGCTATATCGGGCTTGATATGCCTAAACTTAGAGAGGAGAAAAACAAATTTATAGCAACAGTAGTACCGGAATGGCTTATAAAGGCAAGAGAGAACAAAAGACTTTTGTAGAGGAGATTATAGTAGTTTCCGGAGTTCTTATAGCAGGAGTTGCCCTACAATTTTTTACGGGCGGCTTTGATAAGGCCTTTCTGGCTTTCCCTGTAAATGTTATTCTTTTGCTCCCCCTTATTGCTCTCTTTTTTGTAAAGAGAGTTGCTCTTGAGAGAGTAGCTTCGGGTTCGTTATCTATAATTCTTCTTATTGTCTTTACTATTGCGGCTCTCTATATGGGTCTTATCCCCGGAAACCAGGTCAAGGTCTCATGGCCT
>JAUYTB010000304.1 GCA_030695305.1 Bacteroidales bacterium | reverse complement strand
ATATTTTATAAACCAAATATCGTGCAGTGAGACGCTTATATTAAACATCACATAACGTTCACGTATAAGGTTATCTTTAAGAGAACCCCTCTGTCCCATATCTACCGAAAATCCAACTCCATTGTATAAACGCATGATAGGCAGGGTTGCGCCAAAGGTGACGCCCATTGAGTTAATCTGCTTCCCATTAATACTCATATATGAATTCTCGTAATATGCTCCTCCTCTGTATGTTACTCTTCTGGAGTAGTATCTTATATCGTACCTGTTTGGTATATATTCAAAACCTACTTTAAAGGTATTACTTACAGATGGTGCAAAGCCAACACCGGGAGTAGGGGCAAACTTCACATTACTCCAGTCCTGTCTTGTATAATCGGCTCCTACCATCCATTTATCTTTTTTTCTAAAAGATATTCCAACTCCAATCTCTGCAGGGATCTCCATTTGAGTGTCCTTGTTTATATCGTGATGCACAGTATCTCTGTAACCGCTTACATTAGTTGCATAGGCATACTTTGTAAGATCTCCCGAGAGTTTTGAACCAAGAAGATAGGTTGCTCCCGCAGTAAATGTAATGTCCTCTTTTAAATCTCTCTTATACTGAACCCCCAGTTTTCCCGAAATAGAGCTGAGGACATAGTCTGTTCCGGTGTTTATTGTTCTGTATGTTTGATTTGTGTTAAAGAGAATATTTGAGTAGCGGTCGATTGTACCAAAATAATATATCCCTTCTGCTCCTAAGTTCAAATCTTTAAACAGATTAAAGGAGGCACCAAGAAACGCCCTGTTGATTCCGCCTGTACCATATCTCTGGTAGCTGATATCACCAAACTCCTCTATAGTTTCAGGATCATTCTCCTTCTCCACAAATTTATAACCCACACTACTGTATGGCGTTACGCCAAATGCAAAGGCAGATTTTTTGTAGATAGGAAAACTCAACACAAGATGGTGCATATTGAATACATTATATGCAGTTTTAGAAGTTGAAGAGTAGTTGTATATGTTCTTCTGGTCCACTCCAAAATCCATCATAAAAGATTGGGGCTCCCTTTCAGAAAAAGATGCGGGGTTAAGTATATTTATCAGTCTGTTGTCCCTGATTCCTATTCCTATTCCACCCATCGCCTTGTTCATGGCTGTTCCTGCCTTATTTATATCCCCGACACCAAACAAGGAGTATGGGGTAAAAGTACCCAATGCATCGGTGTTCTGTGCAATGGCAAAACTGCCTGTCAGAAACAGTGCTGTCATTGCAGCAAATATTCTCTTATTTTTCCGATTTCGCATAATTATCTGCTACGCGGGCCAAACCCATCAATACTAAATTGTAAACTACAAATATGGAACTTTTCAATTTTTCTGCAAAATAAATCGCATCTCCTCCCGTGAAAATGTAAATATGATCGGGATTCTCTTTTATATAACCCTCAACTTCAAAAATCAGACCTAAAACTACGCCACTCTCTATTGCCTCCTTTGTATTACCACCTACCGGCACTATTTTTTCCGGATTATCCAGTAATGGAAGCTGCTGAGTATAAGCATTTAGAGCTTTAAATCTGGCTCTTAATCCCAACGAAATATTTCCTCCTGCATACTCACCATTTTTTGTAACAAAATCAATTGTCAGTGCAGTACCAAAATCAAAAATTATTGCGTCTCTATCCGGAAACATCTTCATAACTGCTGTTGCCGACATAATCCTGTCTGTTCCCAGAGTTGCCGGTGTTTTATATCTGTTTACCAGAGGAAGTGGTGTTTCACTATCAACAACTATCAACCTTTCACACTCTTGCGAGAGAGCGTTAAAATAACCGGGAGTGTGTTTTCTCACAGATGATACAGCAATTATAACCGGCCTTCTTTGCTTGGCAAGACCCGATATAAAACCGTATACATCTTCTCCTGTGTACCTTATAGTCTCCTCAAGAGATGTTCCCTGAGCATAAGAGGCCTTTACAGATGTGTTACCTATGTCTATTAACAGATTTATCACGACCGGCAAAGGTAAAAAAAATTATAACTTCATCTCCAAAAAAATATTGTAGGCCTGCTCAACACTTCTAACATTTTCTACTGTTATATAAAGTTTCTCTTTTTGCTCCTTGATTCTGAATCTCTTGTGCTTGTTTTGCAGAAACTTTAAAATCTCGGCAAATCTTTTGGATCCATAGTATCCAGATAGCTGATTATTTACAAAATAGCCGATAAGAATTCCATTTTTAATGATAATCTTCTCAAAGCCAAGCTCCATGGCTAACCATCTTAGTCTTACTATAAAAGTGAGCTGTCTTGCCTCCTCCGGAAGAGGACCGAATCTATCCTGAACCTCATCTGTAAACCGCACAAGCTCTCTCTCCTCCTTTATAGTGTCCAGCTCTTTATATAGTCTGATCTTCTCTGCGGTTATGTTAATATAGCTATCGGGAAATAGAATCTCCAAATCTGTATCTATTGTACAATCAACAATCCACTCATCATCTTTGCCGACTCTCTCTGCTTCTATCAATCCCTTCTCCTCTTTTATCTCGGTAAATGCTTCTGCAAGAACACGCTGGTATGTTTCAAAACCCATATCTGCAATGAATCCGCTCTGCTCTCCTCCAAGGAGATTTCCTGCGCCTCTGATATCAAGATCCTGCATAGCAATATTGAAGCCGCTTCCAAGATCGGAGAATGTCTCAATGGCTCTTATTCTTCTTCTTGCATCATCGGTAAGCGAGGATACAGATGGAACGATAAGATAACAGAAGGCTTTTGTGTTTGATCTCCCTACCCTGCCCCGCAGCTGATGAAGGTCACTCAGTCCAAAGTTCTGTGCTTGATTAATGATTATTGTGTTGGCATTGGGAATATCTATTCCATTCTCTACAATTGTAGTAGATATCATAACATCGTAGTCTCCCATCATAAAGTCGAGAACAGTCTTCTCCAGAGCGGCCGGCTCCATCTTTCCATGTCCCGTACAACTCTTTACCCCCGGGCATAGCCTCCTTACAATATCCTCTACTGAACGTATATCCTCAACTCTATTATGTATAAAAAAGACCTGACCGCCTCTCTCTACCTCATAATTAATCGCATCTCTTATTATGTCGTGGTTAAAATCTATAACCTCTGTCTGAATAGGAAGTCTGTTTGGTGGCGGTGTATTTATTATGGAGAGATCTCTTGCTCCAAGCAGAGAGAACTGAAGTGTTCTGGGGATTGGTGTAGCTGTAAGAGTGAGCGTATCCACATTAAGTTTCAACTGTCTGAGCCTCTCCTTTGATGCCACTCCAAACTTCTGCTCTTCGTCAATAATAAGCAACCCTAAATCTTTGAATTTAATCTCCTTATTAAGGAGCCGATGGGTACCAATAATGATATCTGTCTTACCGCTCTCAATGGATGCCGAAATACTCTTTATCTCTGTTGAGCTCTTTAAACGACTAATATAGTCTACATTACATGGAAAATCCTTTAACCGGGAGGTGAATGTTTTATAGTGCTGAAGAGCCAGGATTGTTGTGGGGACAAGAATTGCAACCTGCTTGCTGTCTGCCACTGCCTTGAACGCAGCCCTCACAGCGAGTTCGGTCTTACCAAAACCAACATCTCCGCAAACAAGGCGGTCCATAGGAAACTGTCGCTCCATGTCCTCCTTTATGGCACTTGTTGCCTTAATCTGGTCCGGTGTATCTTCGTATATAAAAGATGCCTCAAGCTCTTGCTGCATATATGAGTCATGGGAAAATGCAAATCCTTTTACCTCTCTTCTTTTAGAGTAGAGCTCTATGAGCTCGCGAGCTATATCCTTTACTTTGGCCTTTGTCTGATTTTTAAGCTTTTGCCAGGCTCCTGTACCCAGTTTGTACACCTTTGGCGGCTGTGCATCTCTCGATTTGTATCTTGCAATTCTGTGTAAACCGTGAATTGATACAAATATTACATCTCCATCTTTATATATGAGCTTAACTGCCTCCTGTTGCTTTCCTCCAATGCTTGTCTTTACCAGCCCGCCAAACTGACCTGTCCCATGGTCTGTGTGGACAATATAGTCACCTATTTCAAATGAATTTAACTCATTAATTGTAAGTCTCTCACTCTTATCTACACTCCTGTGTGGTTTTACCCTGTGATGCCTCTCAAAGATTTGGTGGTCGGTATAGAGACAAATTTTTGCATTGTGATCTATAAACCCTTCATGAATTGAAATCTTCTCAGTATCGAAATGGGTGCTTTCCAAACCGTTTAAAGATGAGAATATACTCTTTATCCTCTCTGTTTGATTTGGGTTTTCGCTTAGAATAGAGACCTCATACCCCTCTCCTATCTTTTGAGAAATGTCCTTTGCGAGCAGTTCAAAGTTCTTATTGAAAACCGGTTGAGGGGTTGTATGAAAAGATACTCTCCCCGGATTTTTTTTATCTCTCCTTATGGGACCAAAAAAAGCACACTTATGACTCTCCAGAACTTTTTCCAAACCATCTGCCCCAAAGAGAATCTCGCCCTCCTTTTTATGTTTA
>JAUYTB010000298.1 GCA_030695305.1 Bacteroidales bacterium | reverse complement strand
ATATTTTCTCTATCAGTCCATTAAGAAAATTGAGCTGATCCTTAGCCTTGCCCAGGAAATATTTTGCGTTCTCACCCTCGCTCATCTCACCTACCTCCAGGTTAGTTATTGAGGATTGAAGCGGTGAGCGCAATTCGTGAGTAAGGAAGTGAGTGATGTTCTCCTTAACCTTGGCAAGTGAGACCTGCTTGTAGAGCATTCTTGTCTGCATTATTATACTAAAGAGAATAAAGATTGTTACAATAAGTGAGAGAATAAGGACAGTAAGCAGATCTCCTTTGAATACAGAGCGGGGATAGAATATCTGTGCAGTAATGACAAGATCCTTGGAGACTGTAAGAGGGACCACCTTTTCAAAAGATGGATTAAAGAAGAGGATACTTGTCTTGAAGTATGGTGAGCTAACAGTTTTTACTGTATCGGGAGTTGCATATGAAAGGGAGAAGCTGGTAGAGATGGAGGATTCATTTAAAAGCCGTGAAAAGTACTTAGATAGTGTATCCAACTGCAGCGGGTTGTCATTTTTATAAATCTCCTGAAATGCCTCCTCTAATGTCACCTTAGTATAATTTTGACTATTGTCTGTTACAACAAGTGGTTCTGTTCTGTTATTTGAAGAATTTGTATCATTTTCGTAACTATTTGAGATAATTACCTGAAAATCTTTCTTGCTGCTAATCGATTGTAATCTGCTCTGAAGCTCTAGGTTTATTGCATCCTTAAGGATATATTCGGTACGGTTTCTAATTTCATTCTTCTCATTTTCAATTATTCTCAAAAGCCATACCCCCTGGAGGGAGAGTAAAAAAAGTATTGCAACAATTGAAAAAGTGAGTGATCTATTTACCATTTTGAGTTATTTATGAGCATTTATTGAGCATTCCATGTGCAAATCTAAGAATTATTATTAATTTATTTGTAGTGCAAAACAACAACAATAAAAAACATTTAAAACTAAAAGTCATGAAAACAGGATTTGAAAAACTGAATGATCAAGAGATGATTAACGTAGTAGGTGGTGACAGAGTATTAAAGATTATTGATAAAGACGGAAACGTAATTTACATTATTGTAAAGGAAGGAAAACCAGTAGACGAGGATGAAGAGAATATCAACCCTTGAGAAAAATTGAGACTTTCCTCATAACTTGCTGAAAATCAGCAGTTATATTTTTACCTACATAATTTTTTATTATGTTTGTAGTGGTTATTGACTCATAAATGAGCTGAATTTTGAAGACCTTTAAATACTTTTCACAGTTAGACGCAACAGATTGTGGTCCGGCAGCGTTACGGATGGTTGCCTTCCACTACGGACGTCACTATAGCATGGAGAGTCTCAGAGAGCTTTGTGAGAAGGGAAAGTCAGGAGTTAACCTTTTTGGGATTAGCAAGGCGGCTGAGGCAAAAGGATTTCGCACATTAGGAGCAAGACTCACATTTGATGAACTTTGCAAAGGGACACTACCAGCAATTGTTCACTGGAATCAAAATCACTTTGTGGTGCTCTACCATATAGCCTTAAAAAGAGGCAAGAGAGTGATGTATATTGCAGATCCGGGAACGGGAAAAGTAAAACTTACCGAGCAGGAGTTTATGAAATCCTGGTTCAGTACAGTTTCCGAGGGTGAGGGGAGAGGAATAGCTCTTTTTTTGGAGCCAACACCAAAGTTCTATGAAGAGGATGGAGATAAGATTGACCCGAGAGGTTTTCGCTTCCTGGTCTCATATCTAAAACCACACAGAAAACTAATTATACAGCTAATAGCAGGTCTGCTGACAGGTAGCATAATACAGCTGATCTTCCCATTTCTTACCCAGAGTATCGTAGATATAGGTATAGGGGCCCGGGACATAAACTTTATATGGCTAATACTTATGGCCCAGTTAATGCTCACACTGAGTGCTGCTACAGTTGATTTTATCCGGGGATGGATTCTTCTTCACTTGGGTACAAAGATAAATATATCACTTATCTCTGATTTTCTCAGTAAACTTATGCGTCTCCCTATCGGCTTCTTCGATTCGCGGATGACAGGAGATCTTCTCCAGAGAATAAATGATCATAAAAGAATTCAGAATTTCCTTACAGGGTCTTCGCTTACAGTGCTTTTCTCCCTGTTTAATATATTAATATTCGGTGCAGTACTTCTCTACTACAGCTTAACAATATTCTCTGTATTTATGCTCGCATCTGCCCTCTATGCAGGGTGGGTTCTTCTCTTTATGAAGCGACGCAGAGAGTTGGACAACAGAACATTTACTCAAAATGCAGCAAATCAAAGCTCTATAATTCAGCTTATTGCCGGAATGCAGGAGATTAAGCTCAACTCATGCGAAGAGCAGAAGAGATGGGAGTGGGAGCACATTCAGGCAAAGCTTTTCAAGCTTAACATCAAGGGACTTGCTCTTGGTCAGTACCAGGAGGCGGGAGGAACATTGATAAACCAGCTTAAAAATATATTTATCACCGTGCTTGCAGCCGGTTCAGTAATAAACGGAGAGCTTACACTTGGTATGATGCTCTCTGTTCAATATATAATAGGACAACTTAACTCTCCGATCTCTAATATTATAGGCTTTATCCGTACATCTCAGGATGCAAGGATGAGTCTTGAAAGACTTGCAGAGGTTCAGGAGAAGAACGACGAGGAGAGCTCCGACCAGTCACTTCTATCTGATATCCCCATATCCAAACCAATCAACCTGGATAATCTCTCATTTCGATATGAGGGAGCGGGCTCTCCTTTTGTTTTAAAAAATATAAGTCTCACTATTCCAAACGGAAAGATCACTGCTATCGTGGGGATGAGCGGCAGTGGTAAGACTACACTAATTAAACTTCTGCTTGGTTTTTACAGACCGATAAGCGGGGATGTTCTCTATGGAGAGCACTCACTCTCCTCTATAAGTATGAGCAAGTGGAGACAACGTTGCGGAGTTGTAATGCAGGACGGGTACATCTTCTCCGATACAATAGCCAGGAATATTGCTCCCGGTGAGGAGTTTATAGATAAAGAGAGATTGAAAAAAGCAGTTGGGATTGCCAATATTCGTGAATTTGCAGAGTCTTTGCCACTTGGCTATAATACCAGAATAGGCCAAGAGGGCCTTGGTCTGAGTCAGGGGCAGAAGCAGAGAATCCTGATAGCTAGATCTGTTTACAAAGATCCCGATTTTATTATATTTGACGAAGCCACTAATGCTCTGGATGCGAAAAATGAGAGAGATATCATGTCTAATCTCGAGGAGTTTTTCAAAGGCCGTACTGTTGTTGTTGTTGCGCACCGCCTGAGCACTGTTAAGAATGCCGATAATATTATCGTACTCGACAAGGGTATGGTCATAGAGCAAGGCACGCACAAAGAGCTAGTGGCTAACGGTAATGTATATTATGAACTAGTTAAAAACCAGCTTTATGTCTGAGGAGCGTGATTATGAGATAAGATCGGACGAGGTTAACGACATTCTCTCAAAGACACCATCCTGGATGGTTAGAACAGGGAGTCTTATGATGGTGGCAGTACTATCACTTATTGTTGTCGGGTCTGCTTTTTTTAGCTATCCCGACATTATTAGTGCTCCTGTTATTATTACATCAGCAAATCTTCCTGCTAATCTCATTGCAAAAAGATCGGGAAGGATTCAGAGTATTGTTGCCGTTGACGGAACCTGTATCGAAAAGGGAGTAGTTATTGCCATGCTTGAGAATCCCGCCTCCTATCGGGACTATCTCAAGGCAAAGGAGATTTGCTCACAATGGAGCGACAGCACAACCTTGCTTACGGAGAAACTGCTGCTTGGAGATCTACAGGACCCATATAACCAGTTGGTTAAAGCATTTAAAGAGTATAGGGAGTTTTTGTCTATAGACTATCACCGCAGGATGATTGGCTCGGTAAAGAGAGAGACAGAGGCAAAGAGAGGGCAGATAAAGAGCTCTCAAAGGAGGGAGATTACGGCAATGGAGCAATTTGAAATAGCAGAGAGCACCTTTAAGAGAGAGAGCACCCTATACCAGCAAAGAGCAATCTCCTTACAGGAGTACGAGAAGAGCAGGAGTGCTTTTTTGTCTGTAAAACAGCTGTTAGAGGGAATCAGGGATGAGGTAGGGAGAAACAGAATTGAGGTGATAAAGGGAGAACAGACTATTCTCAATCTTGAGATGGAGAGGGAGGAGTTGTTAAATGCTCACTTAAGAGCAGTTGAATCTTCGCTCTCTACATTTATGTCACGACTGAGTGAGTGGGAACAGACACATCTGTTTATTAGTCCTGTAGATGGTATGCTCACATTTACAAGATATTGGCAAGAGAATCAAAATGTAACAGCGGGTGACGTCGTCTTTACAGTTATCCCCTTAGAGGAGAAAAGAATTACCGGTAAGCTATATATTCCCACTAGTGGAGCAGGCAAGGTTAAACCGGGACAGAAGATAAATATCAAACTGGACGGCTACCCATTTATGGAGTATGGAATGGTAGAGGTTCATGTAAAAAGCGTCTCCCTTTTACCTGCCAGTATAGGTAGTGAGAGAGTATATATTGTTGAGACTGAGTTTCCCGATGGACTCAGGACAAATTACGCTGTAGATATTGACTTTGCCGGAGAGATGCATGGGACAGGTGAGATTATCACAGAGAGAGCATCGCTGCTAAGGAGAGTTTTCTATCCGGTAAAGCACATAATGAACAATAATTTTTAGTGGGTATTATATTTATCGTATATTTGCGAAATGGCAAGATTCTTTAGATATATATTATCAATTCTGCTTATCTCTGTGTACTTTCTTACCAGCACAGGATTTGGAATTCATGTTTGTTCCGATGAAGGTTCTGCCGAAGTTCTAATTCTTGGTAGTGACAGGAGTTGCGAAGAGATTCATAGTCACTGCGGGTGTGATTCTGATGGCTGTTCTGCAACTAAACATAACAATAAATGTTGTAAAACAGAGATATATCATCTTGATCTTGACTATGATGTAGTCAAAATTGAATCCTCAATTTCGCCTCTTTCAACAATAAATATCTACGATTTAATATCAGACCAAATATCTCCTGTAGCTTTTCAATCAATTTGCGGCTATAGATATAAGGAGGTACGTCATGGCCCTGATAAATATATTTTTCCGGACTACTTATCATATTTATCTCAATGGCGATTGTAGTAAATTAATATTCAAATCTGTGTTTAGTGCACAGATATGTATGTTTTTTTATTCACAACAATCATTATTGAGTTAATTATGAATTATAAAGGATTTATTCTATTTCTACTTTTTATATCAACAACAGCTATAAATCTATCTGCACAAACTGTAAGTGGTACTGTTCGTGTCCAAAGGCATGATGGCTCTGTAGAGTCAATGCCTTACGCTTCTGTCTATTGGATGGAGGGAAAGATTGCTCTTGAGTCTGATGATAAGGGACGTTTCTCATTTGACAGAAAGAGAAGCGACACAGTTTCGCTTATTGCAACCTTTGTGGGACATACACGTGACACAGTTATTCTTAAAAAGGGGGATTCAAAAGCCGATTTCCTTATTAAGGAGGGTGCAGAGCTTGCAGCTGCAAGGGTTGTACACAGACAACAGGGTAACTATATCTCCAAGGTAAATCCGGTCAAGACAGAGGTAATAACTGCTGCCGGACTATGTAAAATGGCTTGCTGTAATCTTGCAGAGAGCTTTGAGAACTCGGCGAGTGTAACAGTTGGTTACTCAGACGCAATAACAGGTGCGCGTCAGATAAGATTGCTGGGACTCTCAGGAATCTATATGCAGATGCTGGACGAAAACAGACCTGTGATGAGAGGTATTTCTTCTCCGTTCGGGCTCTCATATGTGCCGGGGCAGTGGCTCGAGAGCATTCAGATAGCCAAAGGACCATCTTCTGTAATCAATGGTGTAGAGGCAATCACCGGTCAGATCAACCTGGAACACAGAAAACCCACCACAGAGGAGCCACTCTTTTTGAATCTCTTTTTAAGTAATACCCTTAGGACAGAGGCAAATATTGTCTCCTCCCTTCAGCTGAACAATAAGTGGAGCACTGTGACACTTGCTCACTTCTCTACAGACCCATCAAACCACGACGGAAATCACGACGGTTTTAGAGATGAGCCGCAAACTTTGCAGTTTAATCTATCTAACAGATGGTTATATATGGCCGAAAATGGGATGCAAATACGTTTCGGATTCAAAGCCCTTAGTGATGACAGAGTTGCGGGAGAGACAGCGTACAAGAAAGGGATGACCAGAACGTATGATGTTTGGGGTTCTAATATTAAAAATCAAGGGGTTAACAGCTACTTTAAAATTGGGGTGCCGCTAAGTCCGGGGAACAAGCAAAACATTGCTGCGGTTATTGACTACTCATACCATACACTAAACTCTTTCTTTGGGGTAAAAGATTACGATGCAAAACAGAACTCCCTTTTTGGAAATCTGATATTTCAGAACGAGATTGACGAGAGTAACAAGTACTCTTTGGGAGTGAGCGCCCATTACGATAACTATGATGAGCACCTTAGAGATCAGTATTTTTCTGATTTGATTACTATTGCCGGCAATATTCAAAATCTCTATCCTGGTAGAGTAGAGAAGGCTGTTGGAGCTTACGGTGAGTACACATACACACAGGGTGAGAAAATCTCGGTTGTTGCCGGAATGAGACTGGATTACAATAATTATCACGGCTGGCTTCCGGCTCCCAGAGTTAACCTGAAGTATGCATTTGACGAAAAGCTGATTTTCCGTGCTCTTGGCGGAAGAGGATTCCGCTCTGCAAACGTTATCCCGGATAATCTGGGAATCCTCTCTACTGGCAGAAAAATTGAGATAGGTACTAACCTGGATATAGAGGATGCCTGGACATACGGAGCAAATCTCACCGGATATTTTCCTCTTGGAAAAGAGGATGCGTCACTAAGTTTTGACTACTTCCGTACCGACTTTAATAAGCAGGTTATTGTAGATCAGGAGTACGATCTTTCCAAAATCTCTATTTATAATCTGGATGGTCGCTCTTATACAAATACCTATCAGATAGATTTTAATGTAGAGCCGCTGGAGCGTCTCTCGCTACTCACCACATTCCGTTATACAGACTCCAAGGTGACGTTAAAGAATCAGGGAGTTGTAGAGAAGCCGCTCACAAGCAGATATAAAGGGGTTTTTAATGTTCAGTATGCTACCAGAATGAACAAATGGACCTTTGATGTTACTGCTCAGTTAAATGGCCCTTCTCGTTTGCCATCTTTTTATGAGGGTGGAGGATACTCTCCTGTCTATGCAATGTTTTATGCGCAGATAACAAAGAAATTCAGAGACCTTGATATCTATGTAGGTGGTGAAAACCTCTCAAACTACAAACAGAAGCATGCAATACTAAATGCAGACAATCCATATAGCGTTGGGTTTAATTCTACTGTAATCTGGGGACCTCTTATGGGCATAAAATTTTATGCCGGATTGAGGTATACAATTTTTAAATAACAGAATTTTCTATATTTTTACAAAATCAACAAATAATTATGAGAACTATTCAACTAATATCACTGGCAATACTATCTGCACTGCTGTTTATCTCCTCTACGATGCCGGCTCAGAGCAGAAAGGCTAAAAATGATGCTGAGGTTACCTTCTCTGTTCCTGTTGACTGCCCTAGTTGTCAAAAGAAACTGGAATCAAAATTACCGTATGAAAAGGGTGTAAAGGACCTAAAGATAGATCTGGAAAAACAGACAATCTGGTTTCTTTACAGTTCAGATAAAACAAACAACGAGAGTCTAATAAAGGCACTTGACAAGCTGTGTTATACTGCAAAAGAGATTGAGCCGGAGAAGCCGAAACAATAATTTAAAAATAAGTAATATGATGACCGGGAAGATCATCTTTACGCTGCTTACTGTAATCGCCTTTTCTCCTTTGTTTTCAAAGGAGTCTAAAGGCGGTTCTTTTTTTTACGAAGAGATAAGAACACTCAGTTTTGCAGATAGAGAGAGAGCCATTGAATTTGAAGCACTTTCGGGTAATATTCCGGGGTTTATTAAAAAATATGTTCCCATAACCACCTCCGGAAAGGATGCATTGGGCAGAGATAGAAAGGTGACAATTTTTGTATCTCCGGATTACCTATCAATAGGGAGTGATGATGATTACTTTATTGTACCTATGGGGCCATTGACAGCTCAGAGGATTGCTGACTTTATGAACTCATCTCTTCCCACACCTAAGGTTGTAGATATTATCTACAGCCATTCACGGCTTAAGCTGGAACCATTCACCTTTATCCCCAGAGGCAACAGAAATGAGACGCCGGATATTCTCTATGACCACTCAAAAATTATCCAGGCGCAGATGAAGGCCGCCGCAAAACCACCAGGGACATTTGTTGCAGGCACAAAGAAGGATATCGTTATCTGCGGCAAGCTCACAGATCCAAGAAGAACCAGACATGTAACAATCTACGGGTGGCACAGACTGGACGGTAAACCCATACAGCCGGCAAATAATGTACATATTAACACATATGTAGATTACAGCCACGGAGTACGCCTTGTCTCCAACAGAGTAATTATTGACGGAGAGGTCTACAGCTATCGTCAAATTCTTGGTGACCCGGTGCTACACACACTCTTGAGTTACGATAATGAACCACTCGAGGTGACTGCCTACTCCGGAGAGTATCCAATTGATTAATTTTTTATACATTATTGAAATGAAGAGATTTACACTTTTAGTTGCAATTATCTTAACGTCGATGGCCGTTACGGCATCTTCGATATCTTCCTGGATACGTATTAATCAGGCAGGATATCTCCCCGGAGATATTAAAGTTGCGGTATTTATATCTTTGGAGAAGAGCCCCTCTCCCGAGTTCACCCTTTGTGACGCTGTAACCGGAGAGGCAGTATTAAAGGGTAAAGGGAGAGAGACATCGGCTTTGGATTGGGGTATGAAGAGCGCTTTTCGCTTTGACTTTTCTGAGGTAAAGAGAGAGGGGGGATACTACATTCTCTCCAATGGAGTAAAATCTCCCAATTTTAAGATTTCGGCCGACTCCTATGACGGCCTTGCAGATTTTCTTCTTGAGTATATGCGTCAGCAGAGGTGTGGAGATAATCCATATACAGGAGAGTTATGTCACCAGGATGATGGATTTATTGTAGATCACCCTACAAGAACAGGAGAGAAGATTGATGTGAGGGGCGGATGGCATGATGCTACCGACTACCTGCAATATCAAACCACCTCTGCAACAACAGTATATCATCTTATGTTTGCTTGGGAGCAGCAGAAAGATAAATCTGTCTTTAAAGACCATTTTGATGCACGCGGAAGGGCAGGCTCAAACGGAATTCCCGATATCCTTGACGAAATAAAATGGGGTCTCGAGTGGCTGATTAAGATGAATCCAGAAGATAAAGTGATGTTTAATCAAATTGCAGATGACAGAGATCACTCAGGTTTTCGTCTACCTCAAAACGATAAGGTAGATTACGGATGGGGTCCGGGTACGGGGCGTCCTGTCTATTTTGTTACAGGAAAACCGCAGGGCCTTGGAAAACACATTAACAGAACTACAGGTGTTGCCTCAACGGCAGGCAAGTTCTCCTCCAGTTTTGCATTGGGAGCTCAAATATTTAAGGATCATGATCCGGAGTTTGCAGCTGTGATGAGAGAGAAGTCCCTGCAGGCATTCGATTTTGCTCTTGAGAACCCCGGAAACACTCAAACAGCGTGTCTAAAATCGCCATATTTTTACGAAGAGGATACATATGTAGATGATATTGAGCTTGCTGCCGCCACAATGTACCATTATGGCAAGGATTCTGAATGGAGAAAAAAGGCAGACTACTGGGGAGAGCTTGAGCCGGTTAATCCTTGGATGGAGCTTGGCAGAGGTCGTCACTATCAGTACTATCCATTTTTGAATTTGGGTCACTACTATTTGGCGATATCATCAGATAAGGCAACAAGTGATAAATATAAGGGCTTTATGAAGGATGCTCTTGAGCACCTCAAAAGAAGAGCTGCCAATGACGCATTTATGTATGGTATTCCATCTCTATGGTGTTCTAATAACCTTGTATCTGCAGCCATAACACATGCTCATCTCTACAGACGGGCTTCTGGAGACAACAGCTATCTTGAGATGGAGACTGCTCTCAGGGATTGGCTCTTTGGCTGTAATCCATGGGGAACATCTATGATTGTAGGTTTTCCTGAGGGAGGCGACTATCCGCTCTTTCCTCACTCATCCTATACTGTTCATAATGGAGATCTTACCTACGGGGGATTGATTGACGGACCAATTGACAGAGAGCTGTTCCGTACCAGAGCCGGGAACTCGCTGACAAAACCGGATGAGTATGCCATCTTTAACAATGGGAAGGCGGTCTATCACGACGATATCGGCGACTACTCTTCCAATGAGCCAACTATGGATGGCACAGCCGGCCTCAGTTATTACTTTGCAGCTATGGAGCAGGAGGGAAGGGAGTATTCAAAAAAGGGAGAAGATGTGGTAAAAGATAAGTGGGGAGCTGTTGTAAGGGTTAACCCTTCTCAAAAGGTTATCTATCTTATTTTCTCTGCCGACTCTATGTTTCAGGGGGGAGATAAAGTATTGAAAACCCTAAAGAAGAATAAGATTAAGGGCTCGTTCTTTTTGACTGGCAATTTTCTAAGGTTAAAAGAGCAGAAAGAGATGATAGAGAGAATTATTGAGGAGAAGCACTATGTGGGGGCACACTCAGACAGACACATATTGTACGCACCATGGGACAACAGAGATCTTTCGCTTGCAACTCCTGACAGTCTTGCCTTGGATATCAGGAGAAACTATGCCGAACTTGCAAAGTTTGGAATTGGAGTAGAGGATGCAATCTGGTATCTACCTCCTTATGAGTGGTATAACAAGGAGTCTGTAAATGTTGCATCTTGGCTTGGTCTCAAGACAATGAACTTTACTCCGGGAACAGCGACCCCGGCAGACTATACTACGCCCGATATGAAGAACTATCGCTCTAGCGCGGAGCTTATCACCCGACTCTTCGATTTTGAAAAGAGAGAGGGTCTGAATGGTGCAATTATACTAATCCATCCGGGTGTGGAGGAGAGCCGTACGGACAGACTTTATGATAAATTGGATGATATTATTAAAAGACTTAAAAGATTGGGATATAAATTTGAACGATTCTAAATTTTTTAAATAGAATTTATAACTTTGTAACGCACCCGAAAGGGTGTGTTATATTTTTATTAATCCTGTAATTATTTTTTATGTACAGAATCGTAAGGAAAAAATTCCTGACTCCGCTGATTGCACTTATGGATGTAGATGCTCCAAGGATGGCACGCTCTGCAAAGCCGGGGCAATTTTTAATAGTAAGGGTTCACGATAAGGGGGAGAGGATTCCTCTTACAGTTTGTGATTTTGACAGTGAAAAGGGAACAGTAACAATTGTAACCCAGGTTGTTGGAGCTTCTAGTAGAAGAATCTGTAATATGGAGGAGGGTGACTCTTTTGTAGATTTCGCAGGTCCTTTGGGGCAGCCTTCGGAGTTTATACATATGACTAAGGAGGAGCTATCTGCAAAGCGATTTATATTTATTGCCGGTGGTCTGGGAACAGCTCCTGTCTATCCTCAGGTTAAGTTCCTTCACTCTATGGGGGCCAAGATTGATGTAATCATTGGGGCTAAGAGTAAGGATATGGTAATATTTGAGCAGGAGATGGCTGCTGTGTGCGATAATCTCTATATCTGTACCGATGATGGCTCCTATGGAAAAAAG
This sequence comes from Bacteroidales bacterium, assembly GCA_030695305.1. GTDB lineage: Bacteria > Bacteroidota > Bacteroidia > Bacteroidales > UBA932 > Bact-08. The sequence continues at coordinate 3,707 of JAUYTB010000298.1, read as the reverse complement.
GGTTTGGTTACAGAGATGCTAAAAGAGCTTCTGGACAAGGGAGAGAAGTATGACCAGGCGGTTGCAATCGGGCCAATGATTATGATGAAGTTTGTAACTCTTACTGCCAAACCATATAATCTGCCTCTGATTGTGAGCTTAAATACCCTAATGGTAGATGGCACCGGAATGTGCGGAGCTTGTCGTGTATCAGTAGGGGATAAGACTAAATTTGCTTGTGTGGATGGTCCTGAATTTGATGCATATAAGGTTGATTTTGAGGAGGCTATGAGGAGGCAGGGGATGTACAGAGATATTGAGCAGGAGGCCGACCATAAGTGCAAGATAGGGATAGAGAGGCATAAATAAACAGGGTAAGAAAATATTATTAGAGATTTTTTATGAGAAATAAGATACCAAGAGTCCCTGTAAGGGAGCAGGACCCTAAGGAGCGGGTTAAGAACTTTAGTGAGGTTTGCTTTGGTTACAACGAGCAGGAGGCGATGCTGGAGGCCTCAAGATGTTTAGGGTGCAAGAATCCTGCATGTGTTAAGGATTGTCCGGTAAATATTCAGATTCCCCAGTTTATTTATGAGGTGGAGAAGGGCAATTTCGAAGAGGCGGCAAGGATTCTTTTTACCGACAACTCTCTCCCTGCAGTTTGTGGCAGGGTTTGCCCTCAAGAGAGTCAATGTGAGGGAAAATGTATCCTTGGTGTTAAGGGTGAGCCGGTTGCCATAGGGAAACTGGAGAGGTTTGTGGCCGACTGGAGTCGTGAGAAGGGGATTAAATTTACCGATCGTAAACCTCTTAACGGAAAGAGAGTTGCCGTAATTGGGAGTGGTCCTGCCGGAATAGCGTGTGCTACCGATCTTGCAAAGATGGGCTATGATATAACAATCTTTGAAGCGCTTCACGAACCCGGGGGTGTTTTACAATATGGTATTCCCGAGTTTCGTCTGCCTAAAGAGGATGTAGTTAAGGCAGAGATTGACAATGTCAGGTCGCTAGGTGTAAAAATTGAGACCAACGTTGTTGTGGGGAGAACCGTTACTATCGACTCTCTGATGGATGAGGAGGGTTTCTCTGCAGTTTTTATTGGTTCCGGAGCCGGATTACCAAAATTCATGGGAATTCCGGGCGAGAATCTTAACGGGGTTGTATCTGCAAATGAGTTTCTTACAAGAAGCAATCTGATGAGAGCTTACGACCCTGATTATGAGACTCCAATATATGTTGGTAAGAGTGTTGCTGTGGTTGGTGGCGGTAATGTTGCTATGGATGCTGCGCGTACAGCACAACGACTTGGAGCTCAGGTGACTGTTGTCTATCGTAGGACAGAGAAGGAGCTTCCTGCCAGGGTAGAGGAGGTTCATCATGCAAAAGAGGAGGGTATTGTCTTTCGAATGCTTACAAATCCGGTAGAGGTTTTGGGTAACGAGAAGGGTTGGGTGAGAGGTTTAACTTGTATAAAGATGGAGCTTGGAGAGCCGGATGCAAGTGGCAGAAGGTCGCCTGTGCCAATTCCCGATTCAAATTTTGATATTGAGACAGATGTGGTCATTATGTCTTTAGGGACATCACCAAACCCGCTAATTGCTTCAACCACGCCGGGTCTTGAGACCAATCGCTGGGATTGTCTTGTGGCGGATGAGAGTGGTGCCACTACCCGCCCGGGAATATTTGCCGGAGGAGACGTTGTTACCGGTGCTGCTACTGTAATTCTTGCCATGGGGGCAGGAAGGAAGGCGGCAGAGGCAATTGATATCTATCTGCAAAGCAAATAAACAACTTTTTTGACTAAATTTGCGGGTTTAATAATTGGATGTAATGGCGCAAAAACCCTCAATACCTAAAGGAACAAGAGATTTCGGACCTATAGAGATGGCCCGGAGAGACTATATTTTTAATACAATAAGAGGCATATTCAAATTGTACGGATACTCACCAATTGAGACTCCGGCAATGGAAAATCTAACATCTCTTTTGGGTAAATATGGCGAAGAGGGCGATAGATTGCTCTTTAAAGTGCTCAATTCGGGAGATGCGTTTGCAGGTGTGGATCCATCTATGCTCTCAAACAGTAACTCACTTTCACTTAAGGTTTGCGAGAAGGGGCTAAGATACGATCTTACGGTTCCTTTTGCTCGTTTTGTGGTTCAGCACCAGAATGAGATAGTGTTTCCTTTCAAGAGGTATCAGATTCAGCCGGTATGGCGTGCCGACCGTCCTCAAAAGGGGCGTTACCGTGAATTTTACCAGTGTGATGTGGATGTGATTGGCAGCAACTCTCTGCTTAATGAGCTGGAGCTGGTTCAGATAACTGATGCCATTTTTCGTTCACTGGGGATAGGGGTAACAATTAAGATCAATAACCGCAAGGTTCTCTCAGGAATTGCAGAGGTGATAGGCCATCCGGATAAACTTACCGATATAACTATTGCAATTGACAAGATTGATAAGATTGGGCTGGAAGAGGTTAAAAAGGAGCTCTTTTCCAGAGGTATAGAGATAGAGGCCATAAATAAGATTGAGCCGATTTTACTATTGAGTGGAACAACTGCCCAAAAACTTGAGGCAATGAGACCAATTCTCTCCTCATCTGCTGTTGGCACTCTTGGACTGGATGAGCTTTCAAGGGTTTTTGAGCTTATCTCTATTGCCGGGGTAGAGCAGGAGTGTGAGCTGGATCTCTCGCTTGCCAGGGGGCTTAACTACTATACAGGTGCAATCTTTGAGGTAAAGGCAAAAGGGGTAGAGATTGGCAGTATATCCGGAGGAGGAAGATATGACGATCTAACCGGTATCTTTGGTCTTCCGGGGGTTTCCGGAGTTGGTATCTCATTTGGAGCAGACCGTATCTATGATGTGCTGCTTGCCCTTGATAAATTTCCGGCTGAGGCGGCGGGTGGCACAAAGGTGTTGTTTGCCAACCTGGGTGAGCGGGAGCAGGAGTTTATTATTCCGATATTAAAACGTTTGAGGGGGCATGGTGTGGTTGCAGAGATCTATACCGAGACAACCAAACTCAAAAAACAGTTTGACTATGCCGACAAAAGGGACATACCATTTTTGGCGATTGTAGGGGAAGAGGAGGTTTCTACGGGGATTGTGAACCTTAAAGAGCTTAAAACAGGTGAGCAAAAATCCCTCTCTGTTAATGAGTTAATAGCTTTTTTCTCTAATTGATGAAAATTAAATTTGGATTCTGAGGGATATTGCCTTATCTTTGTAGCCCGTTAAAAAATTGACATTACCAACAATAAGAAATATACCGCGGAGTGGAGCAGTTGGTAGCTCGTTGGGCTCATAACCCAAAGGTCACAGGTTCGAGTCCTGTCTCCGCTACTAAAAAAGCTGTCTGAAATTCAGGCAGCTTTTTTTATGCGGTCAATAACAATGGCTTCCGGTGTTAGCACGGAAAACCCTTAGCACAACGGGCAACGTCCATCCTGGGATCGCAAATTCTCACAGCAGGAACGCTTTTCTTACACGTTACGGGCTTATAAACTCCTTAGCACAACGGGCAACGTCCAATCCTCATCCGCTCACAAGTTCGCTACTTGCGGCTGAGTTTGCCCTACTTGTGCTAAGGGTTTATTGTTCAGCCCGTGGGGAGATTGGCGTTCCTGCTGTGAGAATTGCTGGGGGAATGAATAATTGGCGGCTGAGTTTGCCCTACTTGTGCTAAGGGTTTATTATTCAGCCCGTGGGGAGATTGGCGTTCC
>JAUYTB010000251.1 GCA_030695305.1 Bacteroidales bacterium | reverse complement strand
GTCGGCGGGGGCCTATTTGAGGCGGGAGCTTGCACAGGTAAAAGGGAAGTCGCAGGTGCAGATGGCAGAGAAGACCGGCTGGGAGGGGCGTTTTTTGAGAATAGATCTTGGTATTATCAAGCTAAGGATGGTGAGTTATAGTGATTTTTTCGATGCATTTGTGCGAAGTGTCTCCAATGCTCCGGAACCGGATATTGAGAGCTGGCGCGATGAGTGGAAAGAGATAGAGAAGATTATCCATACGCTTTACCCGCATCTGCTCTACTTTAAAGAAGATTCCGGGGAGATAGATAAGTTACTCTCCAACGGGGAGTATGTGGTTCACCATAGCGAAATCTATATTAAAAATTACAACCCGCACTACCGCCTCATGGAGGCATCAATATTCCAAGAGTTAATGGGAAACGTTACCGATGGTTTTGGGATATAGCTGTCTTTCTGGCTTTTAGTCAAGCTTTTTTAACAGCACAATAGCATAAGCCTCAATGCCCTCTTCGCGGCCCACAAAACCCAGCTTTTCACTTGTGGTGGCTTTAACAGAGATGCAATCTAGCGGGCAGTCAAGCACAGAGGCAACAGTGAATCTCATCTGCTCTATGTGAGGCGCAATTTTTGGTCGCTCCAGAGCAATCGTTATATCTGCATTTACAATAGCATAACCAGCTCCGGTGATAAGTGCATAAACACGCGAGAGGAGTAGTTTGCTATCTATCCCTTTGAACTCTGCAGATGTGTCGGGAAAGTGCTTCCCTATATCGCCAAGCGAAAGGGCACCAAGAAGGGCGTCACACAGAGCATGCAGAGGAGCATCACCATCGGAATGGGCAATGCAACCTTTGTTGTGATCTATCTGTACACCACATATCCAAAAGGGCAACTTGTATGCAAGAGCGTGAACATCATAACCGTTTCCTATCCTGTACATTTTGCGATTCTCTTTAGTTAATCCAAGACTCCTTATGCAAAGCTACAACAAAAATCCTATAATTATTGTTATCTTTGTCTTAATAAAACGATGGTTATGGGTTTAAATTTTAGCTTTTTCAAAACGCCCAAACACAGGGTATTCAACTATCAGCCCCTCTATTATGACGAGCGCAAGGAGGCTCTTCAGGAGAGAATTGCCAAGGCAAGAGAGGAGGAGCAAGTTAAAGGGAGGGAGTATATTCCCGGGAAAAATATCAGGACCAATTTCCGTAAGGCCATCTATGAAAACCGTAGGCAGGCGGGCTCTCCTATGGTAATGAGAGTCATTGTACTAGTCTCATTGTTTGGGCTTATGGCAGTTGCTTATTATGTGGCTAAATCAATTGGCCTCTTTTTTATTTAAATAGTAGATGATAAAAGTTCTACCCGGTCACATATCCAATCTTATTGCTGCCGGAGAGGTTGTACAAAGGCCGGCTTCTGTAGTTAAGGAGCTTGTAGAGAACTCTGTAGATGCAGGAGCAGAGAATATACACGTGATAATCAAAGACTCCGGAAGGACACTAATTCAAGTTATTGACGACGGATGCGGATTCTCTGCCGAGGATGCAACCAGAGCATTTCTCAGACACGCAACCTCAAAAATCACTACTGCAGAGGATCTAAACTCAATAAAAACTTTTGGATTCCGGGGAGAGGCACTTGCATCAATTTGCTCTGTGGCAGAGGTTACCCTTAGAACCAGAAGAGAAGAAGATGAGACAGGCACAGAGGTAAAATATGCCGAGAGCAAGCTAATGTCCCAAAACACCACCTCCACTCCATCCGGATCAAACTTACTTGTAAGAAATCTCTTTTATAATGTACCGGCAAGAAGGAAGTTTTTAAAGACAGATGCAACCGAGTTTCGTCAGATTGTGAGTGAATTTTCCAGAATTGCCATAACTCGGCCCCATCTCAGCTTTAGACTTACACATAACAACTCCGATATATATCTGCTCTCACCAGCACCACTCAAAAAGAGAATTCAGGATATTGCCGGCAAAGATATGTCAAAGGAACTTGTAGAGGTCTCTGTAGATACCTCCCTCATAAAGATTAGAGGGTTCATCGGCAAACCGGAATATTCAAAAAAGAGTGCAGGCAACCAATATCTTTTTGCAAATAACAGATACTTTCGCAGCTCCTATTTTACAAAAGCAATCTTGAAAGGTTATAACGGGCTTATACAGGAGGGCCACCTTCCCTCATTCTTTATCTTCTTCGAATGCGACCCCCAAAAGACAGATGTCAATATCCATCCGGCAAAGACAGAGATAAAATTTGAGGATGACTACGCTATCTATGATATTCTCCATTCAGCTACAAGAGAGTCACTTGGCAAGAACTCTTTTATGCCAAGTATCGATTTTGATATGGACGGCGCTCCTGAGATTCCCAAGATAAGGACAAACTTCTATGTTCCTCCCCCAAAGATGGATTTTGACCCCCTCTTTAACCCCTTTAAGGAGAGTATAGATGTAGAGGAGATAGACAAAAGATATCACTCACCATACACAGAAATGCCCGATAGTGACTCGCTATTTTCTGACTCCGGTATTCCGCA
>JAUYTB010000293.1 GCA_030695305.1 Bacteroidales bacterium | reverse complement strand
AATAATAAAAGAAATTTCAGCATTTTTATCAGTCCAATTTATATGTACAAGCCCTCCATAACCAATACATTTGTCACCATCTAAATAAGAGAAAAGAATCTGATTCGGATTATCTGTCTCAAAAAGCCTTTTTACAATCGAATTGAAATAATTATCTTGATCATTCATAGTTAAGGGACTGGACTGACGTAAATGATACATTTGGTCATTACGCCACTTCATGATGTCGTACCGATCTTTCATTCGGATGGGAACCAACGAATAGTTTCCTTGATGAAATTCTTGTTTATTTAATATTTTATAACCGTAGCGCATATTTCATTTCTGCCATTTTCCAGTCAGTTAGAGTGTCAATATCTTGTACGTCCTCTTCATTTAATATGATTGAGGCAGTGTTATCGGTAAACAAAGAATTATTGACTTCTAATGGATTATACCAATACCATTGCCCAGCATCATGATACATTGGTTCCAAATCCTGTGAGCGTGAATTTAAATATTCTTTCCATACCATCTCGGTTTTTCCTTCTTTATTTAATTTAACTCCTCTCCACACGGGATATCCAAATGTTACTATTGGATAAACAGATTTGTATTTTTTTTCCAATAGAAGTTTAAAACCTTTGTTAATTTGCTCAGATTTTATTAGGGGTGCAGTCGCAAAAATACAGCAGACATAATCAAATACTATGTTATATTTGTTTTTATATTGTCTTGTTACCTCGTTAAGTACATCCATAATGGTTGCATAATCATTAGAGCTCTCTTCTGTACGCATAAAAGGAACATTTGCACCATATTGAATTGCAATGCTTGCAATTTCTAAATCATCAGTCGAAACCATCACTTCATCGAAAAGCTGTGATTCCAAAGCAACTTCAATAGAGTATGCAATGATTGGTTTCCCTAGAAATTTTTTTATATTCTTCTTAGGTATACGTTTGCTTCCACCACGTGCAGGGATAACTGCTAAAGTTTTCATTTTAAATAAAAATCATCAATTGTTTTGATAATATATTGTAACTCTTCCTCATTTAATGTAGGAAACATTGGCAAACTGATACAATGTTTGTAGTATTTTTCGGCAAAAGGCAAATCCCCTTCAGTATACCCCTCTTTTCTATAATAAGGCATTAAATGAGCTGGTATATAATGTATTTGTGCAAAAACATTTTTTTCTCGTAGGTATTTATACAGATTCAGTCGATCAATAACCTCAATTACATATAAATGATAAGCGTGACCATCTACTACTCCAGGTTGATACAAAATATATTTTTTTTCTTTGAACGCACTCTCATATATTTTCGCGATCTCTCTTCTTCGTTTTAAACCTTCATCTGCTCTTTTCAACTGACTGTTTCCCAAAGCAGCCTGAAAGTCTGTTAAGCGGTAGTTATATCCTAATTCCTGCATCTCCATATACCATTCAGGGTATTCAGTTTCATCTTTATATCCTCCGGTGGCAAATTCAATGCTGTTCTCATAGGGATAAGAGATATCATTTTTTGTAATGCCATGTGTTCTAAATAGAAGAAGTTTTTTGTAAAGATTATCGTCATTTGTTGTGATCATACCTCCTTCCCCACAGGCAATATGCTTAACTGGATGAAAGGAAAAAATAGCTAAATCAGCATAATTTCCATTCCCGCAAGGTTGTTTTTCATTATTGGAATCAAAAAAATACCCTCCAGGTGCATGACAGGCATCTTCTAGTATCCATAGGTTATATTCATCCGCCAGCTTCTTAAACTCCTCTAGATTTACAGCTCTTCCGGCAAAATCTACTGGTATTATTCCTTGGTATGTACCTTTTGGCGACGATTCAAGAAGTTTCTTAACCGATTTCACGTCTAAAAGGTATGTAAATGGATCTATATCGGCAAATACTACTTCACCACCGCAATAACGCACACAATTTGCAGTAGCTACAAAAGTAAGTGGTGTTACAATGACTTTATCACCTGGTCTTACATTAAGCGCCATTGCTGATAAATGTAGTGCCGCTGTACCGCTAGAAACTGCCACAGCATGCTTGCACCCAATATATTTCGCAAAATTATCTTCAAACTCTCTTATCTTGGGACCTTGAGTTAGGTATTCGGATAGTAATGCTTCTTTAACAGCTTCAATATCCTCCTCAGTAATATGTTGTCTACCGTATGGAATTATTTTTTTATTCATTTTACACAAAAATTTGGATCAACATGTTTTTTAATTTTTGCACGAAGTGTTTCTATGTCCTCCCAATTATCATTGTTCCCTGAATTATAGCAGAATCCTTCTGGAACTTTTTTTGCATTAAAACTCAAAATATAATCATCTAATTTCCATAGTGGTCGTTGAGGCAGGATTGTATAATATGTTCCAAGATCATATGTATGATATGAATCAGAAGTAGTTATCATCTCTTCATGAATTTTTTCTCCAGGCCTTATGCCGATAATTTTGTGTTCACACTCCGGAGCAATAGCTTCCGCAAGTTCCATGATACGATACGATGGGATTTTAGGAATAAAAATCTCACCTCCCCAAGCATTTTCTATTGCATATAAAACCATATCCACACCACCTTGAATTGGGATATTAAATCTTGTCATATTGGGATCAGTGATTGGAATTATACCTTCTTTTTTCTTTTTTATAAAAAAAGGAATAACTGAGCCGTTTGAGCCCATTACATTACCATATCTTACAACTGAAAATTTTATGGGATTGCTGCCTTTTATATTATTTGCAGCAACAAACAGTTTGTCTGAAGCGAGTTTAGTTGCTCCATAAAGATTTATTGGTGCACATGCTTTGTCTGTTGATAGAGCCACAACACTTTTCACATTTGTTGCCAAACAAGCATCAATTACATTTTGAGCACCACCTATATTAGTTTTAACACATTCTGTTGGATTATATTCAGCTATATGAACATGCTTCATCGCAGCTGCGTGTATTACATAATCAATTCCATTCAAAGCTCTTGTGAGTCTCTCCTTATCTCTCACATCACCGATGAAGAAACGTATAGCTGGGTACTTAGAATGTGGATACTCTTGATCCATTATAAATTGTTTTTGCTCATCACGTGAATAGATTACAAGTCTTTTCAGTTTGGGCCATTTTTCGAAAATAGTCTTGGTAAGAGCTTTACCGAGGGTACCTGTACCTCCTGTTATAAGTATGCTTTTACCGTTTAAATCTAACATCTTTAATTATTTTATTAATTCCGCAAAAGTCAAACTCTACTTTTTTGGGTGTACTTGAATATTTTAAAAATTCTTTATGTTTTACTAGCCATGCTACTATATCTGCTTTTTGGTAGGCTTCTTTGTGATCAATAAGGTTGAATGTTTTGTGACATCTTATGTTAGGCTCTACTACAAGTACTTGTGCATGAGCTTCGCTGATTATACGACTGGTAATATATTTTGCAGGAGATTCGCGTAGGTCATCAATGTCAGGTTTAAAGGCGAGTCCCATACAGGCGACTATTGGTTCGCGGTTATTTTTTGCTTCGAATTGATTGCACGATTCTATCACTTTATTGGCACACCAATCGGCTTTGTAGTCATTTGTTTCGCGTGCTCGTTTAATGATTTGGGCCTGCTCAGGGAAGTCAGTCACGATAAACCAAGGGTCAACTGCTATGCAGTGACCTCCTACACCGCTCCCAGGTTGGAGTATGTTTACCCGGGGATGTTTATTTGCTAGTTCTATAAGCTCCCAAACATTAATGCCTGCTTTGTCGCAGATTATGGAGAGCTCGTTAGCAAATGCAATCTGGACATCGCGGGAACTGTTTTCTGTCAGTTTGCACATTTCGGCTGTGCGTGCATTTGTTATGTGCAGGTTACCTTTTACAAAGGTTTTGTAAAATTCTATTGCTTTTTGCGAAGACTCTTCATTGACTCCTCCAATAACTCGGTCGTTATGCTCTAGTTCAAATATTACATTACCTGGTAATACTCTCTCAGGGCAATAGGCGATAAATATTTGGCCTTTAAGTTCAGGTCTTGTTTTAAATATTAGATCAGCTATCTTTTCCGTGGTCATTACTGGTGAGGTACTCTCAATTATAAAGAGATTTCCCGGGTTAAGATGTGGAATTACAGATTTTGTAGCATTTTCTACATAGGATATATCTGCTCTATGGTTTTGTTTAAAAGGTGTAGGGACAACAATAAGAAATACATCTGCATTTTCTGGTTTGGTTGTTGCTCTTAATTGTCCTTTTGAAACTACATCTTTTACCAATTTATCTAATTCGGGTTCGATTATGTGAATCTCACCTCGGTTAATTGTATCTACAACAGATTGGTTAATATCAACGCCAATCACTTCTATACCGCTTTTTGCGGCTACTGCTGCTGTCGGTAGGCCTATATAGCCAAGCCCCATAAATAGTGCTTTCATTATTTATATTTCACTTAATTTTTCTACAATTCTTTTACTGGCTAGTCCGTCTCCGTAAGGGTTATTAGCATGACTCATTTTATTATAATAGTTTTGATCTTCGATAAGTTTACTGACTTGCTCAATTATTAACTCTCTATTTGTCCCTACAAGTTTTACAGTCCCGGCTTCAAGTGCTTCGGGTCTTTCTGTGGTGTTTCTCATTACTAGCACCGGTTTCCCAAGCCCGGGTGCCTCCTCTTGAATTCCTCCGCTATCTGTGAGTACTAAGAAGCAGTGATTCATTAGATATACAAAGGGTAAGTAGTCGAGAGGTTCAATAAAAATGGTATTGATATTATTATTGAGATCTTTCCCAAATACCTGCTTAATTGCACTTCTAACATTAGGGTTCATATGCATTGGGTAAACAAAATCTGTATTAGGATATTTTAAAGCGAGCTCTTTTATTGCTGTGCAGATATCTATAAATCCGTTACCGAAGTTTTCCCTACGATGTCCGGTTATAAGAACCATTTTTCGTCTGTTGTTAGTCCATCTCCCTATTAGTAACGGATTAATTCCGGCTTGTGATAGTTCATTAATTATTGAACCTGTAATACCAGGTGTCTCATTAATACGTTTTATTACAATATGTAAAGCATCGATAACTGTGTTCCCGGTTATAAAGATACTCTCTTCCGGTGTGTTCTCTTTTAGCAGGTTGCTTTTACTTAGTGGAGTAGGGGGGAAGTGAAGTGTGCACACTCTTCCTGTTATACGTCTGTTCATCTCCTCCGGCCATGGGCTGTAGATATCATTAGTCCTTAATCCAGCTTCAATGTGACCTACAGGTATTTGAGCATAAAATGCGGCCATGGCGGCTGCGGTAGAGGTGGTGGTATCACCGTGTACCAGTACAATATCGGGTTTTGCCTCTTTAAGAACCTCTCTCATCCCGAGAAGAACATTAGAAGTAATATCATAAAGATCTTGACCCGATTTCATTATATTAAGGTCGTAATCTGGCTTAATTTGGAATAGATTCAGAACTTGATCCAGCATTTGCCTATGCTGCGCTGTAACCGTTATAATGGTTTGGAATTTCTCAGGGTATTTTTGTAACTCTTTTATTACAGGAGCCATTTTTATAGCTTCGGGTCTGGTTCCAAATACCAGCATTATTTTTCTCATAACTTTAAAATTCTGCTATTTATTCCCATACCCTTGCGCGTATCCATATCTGTATCTATAAGAGTATTTGTAGCCATACTTATACCTACCGTGACTCTTTTGGAATGAGGCGTGGTTAAGAATTACTCCAATATTCTTAAGCCGTTTATCGGTGGCTAGGTTGTTTATAAACTGGATGGTATCTTTTTCGCTATATCCCTCTCTTACTACAAATAGGGTGGCATGGCAGTAACGGGCAAGCATAAAGGTGTCTGATACTACACCTACCGGAGCACTGTCTACAACTATATAGTCAAACTCTTTTCTTATTGAGTTAAAGAACTCTGCTGTTTTTGTTTTGGCTATCAGTTCGTTGGGGTTTGGAGGAATTGGGCCCGACTGTACTACAAAGAAGTTTGGCTCTACCTTCTCTATCAGTTCGTTATAGTCCTGTATATGTCCTGCAAGGTAGGAGGAGAAGCCAATCTCTCTTTTTGGTATTCCAAGGTTACGGGAGAGCTGTGGGTTTCTTAGGTCGGCCCCTACTAGCAGCACCTTCTTATCCATAAGGGATAAGCTTCGTGCAAGGTTTATTGAGATAAATGTCTTTCCCTCCTTTGGAACGGTAGAGGTTATCAATATTATATTGTAATCTCTCTCGGTGGTCATAAAGAGAATATTGTTTCGCATGGTACGAAACATTTCGCTTACTGTAGAGTCGTCGTTTGGTTTTATCACTATTGAGGTGCTCTTATTCTCTACACCCTCTGCTTTTATAATATCTCCCACAACACTGCACTTAGTAAGTTTCTCCAGATCTTTCATCCCACTAATCTTGGTTTGGAAGAAATCAAGAATCATTAGGATAGCTCCAGGGATAGCAACTCCAATCATAAAGAATATTGCTAAAATAACAGTTCTCCTTGGAGCAACAGGGCCCCCGGCTGAGTATGGCTTGGCAATGATCTTCGCTTTTGGTGCTACTGCGGCCTGGGTAAGGTTGGTCTCCTCTCTCTTTTGCAGCAGATATACAAATAGGTTGCTCTTAACCTCTTGTTGTCTTAGAATGTCAGTATAACGGCGGTCAACCGTTGGGATGGTTCTTATACGGCTGCTGGTTATGGTGTTCTCTCTCTCAAGATCTCGCAGCGCTATTTGTGAGGCCTGAATCTCGTTTGCAAGTGAGGCAATGATGTTTTGGTTCATATTGTTCACCTGCTGGTTTATCTGCCTTAGTGATGGGTTATCCGGTGCTGCAGAGCCCTCTATCCTCTCACGGTCTATTAGTAGGGTGTTATACTCGTTTATAAGAGCAACAAGACCCAAATCTTTTATCCCAAGGTTTGGTACCAGTTTACTTTTATTGTTTGGGTTCTTGATAAAATCCTCAATATATCTTACAAGGTTTAGCTGGGTCTCTATCTCCATACGGCGACTCTCGTAGTTCTCTGTTTTACGGATATAGCTGCCAACTTGTGTCTGGATATCCGACACCTGATACTCTTTACGGAAATCCTCTACCTGCCCCTCTACCTCTCCCAACTCACGGGCAATATCTTTAAGACGCTCCTCTATAAAGACAGATGTATTGTAAGATACTGTATTCTTGTCTTTTACTGCATCTAAATTATATTCGCTTATTAGCGCCTGAATAAAATCTTCTCCTTTTCTTTTATTTTCGGTCTTTAGCGTCATTTGGAGCAGAGATGACTGTTTTGTAGAGGTTACAATATCGAGACTTTTAATTAAATTTCTGGCCACCTCCATAGCATTATAGATAGTAACCTCTAAAGGGTCATCGCCAAACTCTATACCACTCTGTTTTGTTACATAGAATTTACCTATTGGCAGTTGTATAAAGCCGGGTAGGGTATCTAGCTGAATCGTCTCGCTCTTTTGCACTCCATTTTGGGTAAAATCGGCCTCTACTCTAAAGCCGCCGTTACGTGGGGTGAAGAGAAATTGGATTGTTCCGGGAATCTTCTCCGGCTCTATATCCTCCATTCGCACATAGAGAGGGGAGTTTTTATAGAGGTCGGGTGTATGGAATCCAAACCTTGCACTGTGGCGGTATGTTGTGTAGAGTTCTAGTGATGTTACTATCCTTGCAATAAGATCGGGCGATTTAAAGACTCCTATCTCGTTGTCTATATTGTTTTTACCCATGCTTAGTCCCATATCCTGGAGCAGGAACATCTCTTCGGGGGCGCTCTGCTCTGTCATTACCAGAACCGAGGCCTTGCTCTCGTAGATTGGGGTTTGGGTTTTGAGGTAAACCCAGCCGATTGCCAATAGTAGTACTATACTTACTGTAAAGAGGTACCACTTGGAGAGAAAGATATAGATAATTTGTCTTATATCTATCTCTCCGGAAGACTCTTCCGGTGTATGGGTGTTTAGGATATCTTGCTCTTTCATATATTAACGGAATATTGTTACTAACAGGGTGGTTACAGATATTAATGTAGAGATAATGGAGAGGGTATATCTCTCGCTGTTGCCTATTGTGGCATCTTTGGCGCGGGTCTTGTTTGGCTCTACATAGAGAACGTCGTTCTGCTGCAGATAGTAGATATTTGGGTCCAAAACTAGGCGTGGGTTTTGGAGGTTGATTCTGGTGATGCTTTTGCGTCCGTTATTATCCTCTCTTATAAGCATTACATTCTCTCTCTTGCCATATATTGTTACATCTCCCGCCATTGCAAGTGCATCCAGTATTGTGCACTGTTCATTCTCAACTACAAATTGCCCCGGGCGCGCAACTTCTCCTAAAACTGAAACTTTGTAGTTCTTGAATCTTACGTTTACGATTGGGTTCTCTGTAATATATGCTGGGTGTATCTTAGATTTTATGAAATCTTGTGCCTCAATTCGGGTTAAACCGATAAGTTTTATGCGACCAACTTGAGGGTAGTCTATAAATCCATCTTTATCTACAATATAGGTTTGGAGGGTTGCTCCCTGAATTGTTGAGTAACCGGCTGTTGGTAGCATACTTCCTATGTTGGACCCAAGGTTAAAAGGGGCTCCTGCTTCGGGGACGGTGGTGTTTACAGATATGGTGAGTACATCTTTGGCCATGATGCGTGCTTCGTAGATCTTGGCGTACTGTTCCAGTTCGTAAACTTGCAGGCGTTCTGCGTTTACCATATATGGGATTTTGCTGGGGCTGCCGCAGGAGGTGAGGAGCAGGGTGAGGATGGCGGCGGCGGTTAATATTTTTGTTCTCATGTGGTGTTGGTTTTTTGCTTTGTTTAACAATGTGTGG
>JAUYTB010000286.1 GCA_030695305.1 Bacteroidales bacterium | reverse complement strand
AATAATCAGATACATCAAACTCTGCCAAAGATCATTCTCACAGCAGGAACGCCAGTCTTCCCACGGGCTGAATAATAAACCCTTAGCACAAGTAGGGCAAACTCAGCCGCAAGTAGCGAACTTGTGAGCGGATGAGGATTGGACGTTGCCCGTTGTGCTAAGGGGTTTATAAGCCCGTAACGTTTCAGAAAAGCGTTCCTGCAGTGAGAATCCACCTTTGCATTCAAGGTCCACAACCCTTGCCAAGGTATCCCACAATTTCGGATGGTTCGTTTGCTATGGGTACTCCTGCATTGATGAATGCTGTACGTTTTTCTGCTGCTGTTCCCGATCCGCTAGAAATTATTGCACCTGCATGCCCCATTCTTTTATCGGCCGGAGCTGTCTGCCCGGCAATAAAGGCAACCACAGGTTTTGTAATGTTCTCTTTGATATACTTAGCGGCCTGCTCCTCGGCATCTCCACCAATCTCTCCGATAAGAACTATGGAGTCGGTATCAGGGTCATCCTGGAACATCTTTAAAAGCTCAATATAGTAGAGACCAACAACAGGATCGCCACCAACACCTATAGCTGTAGATTGTCCTATACCACTCATGGTAAGATTATAGACAACCTCGTATGTAAGTGTACCACTTCGCGATATTACAGCAGTAGAACCCTCTTTGAATATATTACCCGGCATAATACCAACAAGACTCTTTCCCGGAGATATCAATCCCGGGCAATTTGGGCCAATAAGATGGACACCTTTTGTCTGTGCAAATCTTCTCGCCTCTATAACATCCAGAGTAGGAACTCCCTCGGTTATGCATACAATAAGTGAGACTCCTGCATCTGCCGCCTCCATTATAGCATCCCGGACAAAGGGAGCAGGAACAAATATTATTGATGTATTTGCACCCTCATTAATAACAGCATCTGCAACAGTATTGTAAACCGGTACACCTGAGGGTGTCCGCTCTCCACCCTTTCCCGGAGAGGTGCCGGCCACGATCTTTGTGCCATACTCTCCCATTTTAGTGGAGTGAAACCCTCCGTCTCGTCCTGTAATGCCCTGCACTACAACCCTTGTATTTTTATCTATAAGTATACTCATATTACCACTATTTTACCCTGATTATCAATTATTGCTAAGCTTAACAGCCATACTTATTGCTTCGCTCATAGAGCCGGCGTTATGGAATGTAGATCCCTCAAGCATTAGCCTCCCCTCTCTCTCATTGGTGCCGGTAAGACGGATAACAATAGGGATGGGTGTCTCTATCTGAGTAAAAGCTTTAAGAAGCCCCTTAGCTACATCATCGCAGCGAGTGATCCCTCCAAAGATGTTGATAAGAACCACATTTACCTCTTTATCACTTAAAAGCAACTTCATGGCCTCTATAACCTTATCGGGATTTGAACTGCCTCCTATATCGAGAAAATTTGCCGGCTCACCTCCGTATAACTTAATCATATCCATTGTTGCCATAGCCAGTCCGGCTCCATTAACCATACAACCAATCTTACCTCCAAGGTGTACAAAGCTGAAACCCTTTGATTTGGCATCCTGCTCCTTCTTCTCCTCTGCAGATGGCTCGAATAGAGACTCAATTGCGGGTTGACGGTAGAGAGCATTATCGTCAAAGTTCATCTTTCCGTCAATTGCCATAACTCTCCCCTCCTTGGTTACAATAAGAGGATTAATCTCTAAGAGTGAGGCGTCCTTCTCCCGGAATAACCGATACATCTTCTGTATAATCGGGGCTGCCTGTTTTACAATCTCCACAATATCAAAGAGCATCCAGGCAGCTTTTCTTGCCAAAAAATCGGGTATGCCGATAAAAGGGTCTATAACAACTCTGTGGATCTTCTCCGGGCTCTTTGCTGCCACCTCTTCTATATCCATTCCACCCTCGCGACTCATAATAAGTACCACAGATTTTGTGTTTCTATCTACGACCAAGCTGATATAGTATTCCGATGCAATATTAACTGCCTCTGCTACCATTACCCTGTCTACAGTTAAACCCTTGATATCCATTCCAAGAATTTGAGAAGAGTAAGTCTCTACCTCTTGTTGTGTTTTGGCTAGTTTTACACCGCCAGCCTTTCCCCGGCCTCCGGTATGAACCTGTGCCTTAATAACTACAGCCGATGATCCCATCTCCCGGAAGGCAGCCAGAGAGGAGGCGGTATCTCTGCACACAAAACCCTTTGCGGTAGGAATTCCGTACTCATTAAATAGATCCTTTGCCTGATATTCGTGAATTTTCATTTTGAATTTGAATTATCTGTTATATTTATAATAACCTATTAAAGTTAATTAAAGTTCATAATTTTACATAAATATCTTTTTTAAATGAGAATTTAGATAAAACAGGCCCTAATCAACTATTCAATACCGACCAGAGTGAAGATTAGGTTGGTTAAAATGGACCATATTTTTTTAGTTATATTTGTCTAAACAATAGTAATATGACAAGCAGGGAGTTAGTTTTAAACACATTGATCTTAAAGTCTTGTGAGAGAACCCCATGGGTTCCGTTTGTTGGAGTTCACGGCGCCTCTCTTATCGGAGAGAAATTTTCTGATTATTTAAGGTCTAAGCAATTGATTGTAAAAGGTGTAACGGCTGCAATAGAGAACTACAAACCAGATGGAATTCCTGTTATCTTCGATTTGCAGCTAGAGGCAGAGGCTTTAGGTTGCAGTGTAGTTTGGGCAGATGATAACCCCCCGTCTGTTGTAGGACACCCTCTGGCACTAGGAGAGAGTATAGACAATTTAGTTATCCCCCAACTTAATCACGGGAGAGTTGGAGTTGTAATGGAGACGACAAGAGAGCTAAGATTACTATACCCGGATATTGCTCTTTACGGACTTGTTACCGGGCCTTTCACTCTGGCTTTACATCTTTTGGGGACAGATATATTTATGAAGCTCTTTATGGATGAGCAGTATGTTCATGATCTTATGAGATTCTGCACAGAGGTGGCCAAAACAATGTCCCGATACTATCTGGATGCTGGATGTGATGTGATTGCAGTGGTGGATCCTATGGTTAGCCAGATTGGTACAGAGCAGTTTGAGCAATTTGTACTTCCATATGCAACAGAGATTTTTGACTATATTCGAACAGAGGACGGGCTCTCATCACTGTTTGTCTGTGGAGATGCTCAGCACAATATTGACTCTATGTGCAGATGCAGACCGGATAATATCTCGGTGGATGAGAATATCTCTCTCTCTTATGTTAAACAGAGGTGCCTTCAAAATGGAATCAGCTTTGGAGGGAATTTGAAACTGACATCTACACTCCTCCTTGGTACCGAACAGGAGTGCGAAAAAGATGCTGCAGAGTGTATGGATACCGGTGGCAATCTGGGGTATATTGTATCACCCGGGTGTGATCTGCCCTATGCTACAAAAATTGAAAATCTCAAGGCGGTATCTGAGGTTGTTTTAGACCAGTACAGACTCAATGTTGTAAGGGCAATCTCAGAATTTAATATGAGCTGTGCCCATAGTGATGATATTTCATCCGGAGAAGATTTAGTCTCTGTTTATAAGGAAAATCGCTATCTTACAGTGGATGTGATAACTCTTGACTCCGGTGCTTGTGCCCCCTGCCAGTATATGATGAGTGCCGTTCTAAATGCGTCGGAGCAATTTGGAGATGGAGTGAGAGTTGT
Source organism: Bacteroidales bacterium (assembly GCA_030695305.1). Lineage (GTDB taxonomy): Bacteria > Bacteroidota > Bacteroidia > Bacteroidales > UBA932 > Bact-08. The sequence continues at coordinate 7,790 of JAUYTB010000286.1, read as the reverse complement.
AGAGCATAAAATTAAAACAACAGAGGGTCTTAAAATGATGAGAGTGCTAAACGTAAAGAAGATTCCAACTATTTGCATAGATGGGGAGACTATATTCTCTTCTGTTATCCCTGCTGCAGATGCGCTTAAAGAGGTCATATTTAAAAAGCTGGAAAACAAACAGAGAGAGTGAACTCAAAATGTCTAAAGTTATTCTTATTACAGGATTCCTGGGTAGCGGAAAAACAACTCTGCTAAAAACGCTCTTAAAAGATAACTCTCAAGAGTATAAGATTGCTGTGATACAGAATGAGTTTGCGGATTCATCCATCGACTCCATTGAGCTTAAGATGACAAAGTGGAACTTTGAACTTATAGAGATTAACAGAGGGTCGATATTTTGTATTTGTCTCTATGCAAATTTTAGAGAGGAGCTGGAGAGACTGGTAAAGGAGAAGAGCCCGGATATAATCTTTATCGAGGCATCGGGGCTGGCAGATCCTCTCTCAATAGGGACCTTACTTAATAACAGCGACAATTTTCATCTGGCCGGAGTATTGACAGTTGCCGACCCGGCTCTCTTTTTGAGGATGTCCGGACAGGTAAGAAGTATAAACAATCAGATTAGGGCTGCAGATATAGTTATTGTAAACAAGTGTGACAAGTGTTCAAAAGAGGATCTTGATTTAACGACAGAGAGAGTAAAGGAGATTAATCCGGAGACATCTCTCTATTATACATCATACTGTGAGGGAGTTGGTGATTTGAGGGCACTTCTTACACAACTCTCGGAGATACAAAAAACAGAAATAAGAACGGAACCCGATATAGAACCGGGGAGTAATGAAGCCGTTTTATCTCAGAGGCCGAATGATATTTTTTCAAATGTTTTTCGAACGCCGGAGCCGATAGAAGAGGCAACTATTTTGGATTTTTGCACATCTGTTCCTGAGTCTGTTCTAAGGTTAAAGGGGTTTCTTAGGAGCACAGAAGGGAGATCCTATATAATTCAATATGTTAAAGGTGACCAATGTGCATCAATAGCTCCCTGTGAACCTGTCTCAATCTCTCAGGTTATTGCCATAGGAACAAAAAAATCGGATTTTACTTTTTTTAATAGATTGAAGAGGGGGTAAGCTTACCTCTTTTCGGTGATTTTTATTGAGGCAACTACCGGAAGGTGATCGGAGGCGTCAATATTTTGCAGGACTTTGTGTGAGGTGAACTCCAGATATAGAGATTTAACCGGATGGTTTCTTATAAAGATATAATCAATGGTTCTGTTTGGGGAGATATTTGGGAATGTGGGTTTAAAGTCAGTTGTAGAGCTTATATAATTATCTACCATATACTTAATCTCATCACTCTCCGGAGTTGCATTGAAATCTCCGGCTAAAATAAGAGGGTAGGGAGAGAGCTTCATAACACTGTCTATTTGTGCTATCTGTCTCTCTCTGTTTATTTTATTAAGATCCAGATGGGTAGATGCAATCAATAATCTCTTACCATCTCCAATATGTACAATGGCCGTTCCAAGAACCCTATCTTCCGATTTAACAGGGCTATCCAGTTTAATAGTATTAAAATCAGAAAGCGGAAACCTTGAGAGGATGGCCACTCCATAATCTCCTCCCATAAAATCTATGGCTTTGTAAAAATAGTGATACTTCAACCCGCTCTTTTGCGCCAAAAGCGACGTCTGATCTATCCCCCCGGAGCGGCTGACGTTATGATCTACCTCCTGAAGAAAGGCAATATCTGCACCGGAAAGTTTTATTACCGACACTATTGAATCCAAATCGATAACTCCTCTTTGAGCAGGTGGATTGCAGTGGTGGATATTGTATAATAAAACATTTATATTAAGCTCTTTACTCTCTTTAGCCTCTTTTGTTGATGCAGACACCAAAGATAGAGAGAGTAGTAGTGCGGTCAAGATATATTTTAAACTCTTTAGATTAATTCTGCTCACAAGTAGTTGTTTTTGAATATGTTAATACAATAAGCTATAATTGGATAAAGACTTTACAGGTTACTATTAGAAGAGTCATATAAGATATTAGTAGATGATTCTTTTTAAAGTATTCCACTCCTCACTCATATTTTGGAAGAGTATAAGCTTATCTCCCCTGCCTCTTATGATGGATGTTTCAAGTTCATTAACAATCTCAGATAGCTTGCCAAAGCTCATATTGAGGGCTATGCCCTTGATTTTATGGTTTATCTTTCTGGACTGATCGGAATTGCCGTTAATGAGCGACTCTTTTAGCTGTAAAATTGCCTCCTCCATCTCAATATTAAGAGAGGTGAGAAGATCTGCAAGAACGTCAGGATTGTTATCTACTCTTTGCATCATTTCATTCCTGTTAAAATGAGCTGTAAGTTCTCTCTTTAAAAAGCCGTTTTCCATATTCTCTCTATTATCTTCATTATTCAAGTTGCTCACATTTTTGGCTGTCAGATAGCTTCTAAGGAGTTTGTGCAGCTCTTTTTGTTCTATTGGTTTTGTAAGAAAACCATCCATCCCGGCTTCTGAACAACTTTCGCGATCTTCTTTGGATACACCTGCAGTTAAAGCAATTATTGGGATATGACCTCCGTTTGATGCCTCAAAAATACGAATCTCCCTTGTTGCCTCCAGACCATCCATCTCCGGCATTTGAACATCCATTAGAATAATATCGGGACTCTCCTGTGCTGCTATCTTTACCGCCTCTCTTCCATTTCTTGCTTCAAAAATTGTTGCTTTGTCCAGATAGCTGTTTACCAAAGTTTTAATAAGAATCATATTCATCTGAACATCCTCTGCAATCATAATCTTAGGGTTGGTTATCATTGTTCCCTCCAAAGCAAAGTTGCTTTTGCTGTAGCTAGATCTTTTGCTCTCTTTTTCTGCTCCGTTAATAACCCCGGTTTTGGAGAGATTTAGCAGATATTCGTGTAGTTCGCGAATTTTGACAGGTTTAATAAGCTTATATATCATTCCAGAGTTGCGACACTCCTCATTTATCAGAGAGTCATCATCCGAGCTGCACATAAGTATAACAGGGAACTTCTCTTTTTCTAGAGATGAATCTGCCCTTAGCATTCTTATCGTGTCAATTCCGTTTATAAGAGGCATTTTAAAGTCTATAATCAGGACGTCGAATGGATCGGATAATTTTATTATCCTTATGGCTTCAAGGCCATCTTCGCAAGTAACAACCTCTATATCCCAGTTTCTGAGGGTCTGTTCCAGTATAGTGCGATTGTTGCGATTGTCATCCACAACAAGAACTCTTTTGACATTATTAAGTATAGATCCGCCTATTTTTTCTCTGTAATCTATCTCGGTCTCTACCGAGAAGAAAAATCGGGAACCCTTCCCGTGCTCACTCTCCATATGGATTTTGTCTCCCATCTTCTCTGCAAGATGATTTGATATAACAAGTCCCAAACCGGTACCTCCAAATTTTCGAGTTGTTGAGGAGTCTGCCTGGGTGAATGCTTTAAACAGCTTTTTCTGTTCATCCTGAGTTATCCCTATACCTGTATCCCTAATCTGAAATGTGATTACTCCTCTTGGCTCCTCTCTCTTCTCAAAACGGAGAGAGAGCTCAACCTCTCCCGACTCGGTAAACTTAATCCCATTGCTAATTAGATTGACAAGTATCTGCTTTAATCTTATAGGATCTACTACCGCATAACGGGGTGTTTCGGGATCTATATTAAGGAGCAGCTCAAGCCCTTTCTGATTTGCCTGATATTTTACCATTTCACAAACCTGCTCTGCAATCTCAATAATATCTGTCTTTATTGGGGATAGTTCAAGTTTGCCTGCCTCAATTTTTGAGAAGTCGAGAATGTCGTTTATAATCTCGAGAAGAGATTGTGCAGATATGTTTGCGTTCTCTACAAACTTCTTTTGAGAAAGATTGAGAGGTGTCCTGTTCAAAAGCTCGGTAAATCCTATAACTGAGTTTAATGGTGTCCTTATCTCATGGCTCATGTTTGCAAGGAACTCAGACTTGGCTCTGTTTGCTGCCTCTGCCTGCTCTTTGGCGTCGAGCAGCATCCTCTCTGCGTGAGCCCGCTTTTTAACATTAACGAGCATCTGTGCAAAAAGGGTGAGGAGAGACTTCTCTTTATCGGTATATTTATGATGCTTTTTAACAGAGTCAAATCCAACAAAGCCAATCAAATCGTCTCCGTCTATCATCGGTACTGTTATAATGCTCTTTATTCCCTGAGGTTCAAGTATGTCTCTAAGACATCCGGGGCCTTCATGAGGGAGAGAGAGGACATCTGTGACATTAAAATCTTCTCCTTGTGAGTGTTTATTTATCCAATCGGGAATATAATCAATCGGGACATTCTGCAGATTCTCTATCTCCGGAGAGATCCCCTCTGCACACCATTCAAAGGTGTTGGATGTATCTCTATTTTTAAAATCGTAATCGAATATATAGGATCTGTCTGCCTCTACAAATTCTGCCATCTCCCTAAGTGACTCCATTATAGAGTTATTAACCTCTTTAAGGGGGATGTTTATATATGTTTTGGCAATATTCATAATCATTTGCTGCATTCTGGCTAGACGTCTAACCTCTCTCTCTGCAGCAATCTTCATCTGAGACTCGGCAATGGTATTTGCAAGTATCTGCAGAAGATTTATATCCTGGATATCCCATGATCTTTGCTCCCTTGTGGCATCGAGTCCAAGAAATCCGGCCACCATATTGTTGATGATTACCGGGACCGCAACTAGTGATATGATATCCATCTTCTTGAAAAGTTGTTTCTCTGCCTGCGCCTCATCCGGCATATCATCCACATTCAAAATCTGTATATACTCTCTGCTCTCTATCTGCTTTAACCACCAAGGGTATTTATCCACCTCAATATTCAGAAACATCTCCTTAACCGGAGTTACCCCATTGGCGCATTTTTCGTGAGTATTTGTCATATATCTCCTGTCTTGGGAGAATAGAAAGAGATAGCCCCTATCAAGAGAGAATATATCAATTATTTTGGATAACATATCATCAATCTTATCGTCAATATTGGATGTATCTGCGCCAATAAAGCCGGATGATATATTTGCAACAATTCTATGAAATTTTTGGTGATAATTATCTGAATCAGTCTCCATATAAACAATTATTTACAGCCTTAAATATATAATTATTACGGGAGTCTTGCAAAAAATATCAGTTAATATATTTGACTCTTTATAATAATTTTTATGTTAACAAAAAAAGAGGATCAAATGTTTAAAGCTTGGGCAATTGAATCTATAATTGATTTTAGTTCATAATCTGTTATCGGGCGGGCGTTTTGGGAGTTGTACTCCTGTGCCGCAGTGTTTAGATCTGCAGTATCTGCCTGTTTTAGAGGAATTCTCAGATAGTGATCTCGAAGTGAAATAGCTTTTGCCATCTCTGTAGATGAGGCCATTGTTTCGAACAGCTTCTCTCCGGCTCTTGCTCCAATGACCTTAACCTTATTCTCATTAGAACCTCTGCCGTACATCTCTACCACACACTCTGCTATTTTATACAGAGATACAGATGGTGTTTTTTGAATTACAATATCTCCGTTTTGTCCATATTCCAGAGCAAACAGGGTGTATTGGGCTGCAATTTGTGGGGTCATCAAGAACCGTGTCATCTTTGGATCGGTGACGGTAATCTCCCTCCCCTCCTTTGCCTGTTTAATAAAAAGGGGAATTACTGTACCTGCAGAGCCGGCCAGATTTCCAAACCTTACTATTGTCATTAATGGACTATTTTCTCTATCTGCCATAGCTTGGAAGCTGCTCTCTGCTTTAGCCATGATCACCCTCTCTGCCATAGCTTTAGAGATTCCCATTGCACCTGCCGGAGCCACTGCTTTATCGCTACTTGTAAACAAAACTCGTTTAACTCCCTCTTTTACTGCTGCTTCAATTACATCTGCAGTTCCTAAAATATTGACATATGTGGCCTCCACAGGACTCTTTTCACACTGGGTAACATCTTTCATAGCTGCAGTATGAATTACATAGTCAACACCCTCCATTGCACTTCTCAATTTTTTTGTATCTCTTATATCTGCCGTAAAAAATGAGATGTTAGAAGATAGCTTTGAGATGGCAATCTGCTTTGATAACTCTCTGGAGTAGATTCTTATCCCTTTGGGCCGGAGCAGTTCGGGCATATTTACAAGCAGCTCTGTTACAGCATGTCCCAGAAATCCTGTTCCTCCGGTTATAAGAATTGTTTTATCACGGAAAAATTCGGTCATCTTATTTTTACCCTAAATTTACGTTTAATTGTCTATTCTCCCAATTTATTGACTATAAATGTTGTTTAACTAGAGTGTTATTTGGGTCGGTTTTGTTTGTCATATTACATCTTTTAACTAAATTGCATGGTATTCTTACTGAGATTACGTAATTTTATCATAAAATGAATCTGAATAAGTGCCATTCCGATTTAATTGCATTACTAAGTAATTCAATAGCAAATATTTGTTTATCTAACACACAGGAGGGTTTAAATGTTAACTCTCTTCGCGAAGGGTGGCAAGAGATCTACTCGCAATCTGCAAAACAAGGAATTCATAATCTAATATTTACAACTTTGCCAAAGGTAGAGCAGTCAGATCAGCTTGAGTTGAATTTTTCATCTGAGTCTGATACTCCGTCGCTTGTTAAATACGGGGTTTTGAATATAGCTACAGTAGCTCCACCGTATGACATCTGCCGCAAATGGGAGCAAGATCTAGAAGATAATAAGGTTGTATTCAGCAAGCAAAGAGAGGTAATATCTGAGCTTATTAAATATCTCAAAGAGAAAGATATAAGAACTTTACTCTTAAGTTCAATTGCAATATCCCGCTTCTATCCCGATCCATCTGCAAGATTTTGCGGAGATATTGATTTATACCTGTTCAAGAATTATGATAGTGGAATTAAATTGATTGAAAGATTAGGAATTACAGTGGATAGGGTCAATTCCGGTTTCTGCAGATTTATATTCCGTGGGGTAAATATCAGATTTCATAAATCTTTTCTTTTTTCACAATTCAGAAACAGACCCTATACCAGGTCAGACAAGAGAATCTCTAAGGAGCTGATCTCTCTGCTTAAGGAGGACTCTATATCTGTTAAAGGAGATGATGGGGTATTAATTGATGTGCCTGGCCCAAACTTCATGGCTCTCTATATAATAAGATACACAGTACTCCACTTTCTTGAGTATGGATTGTTCCTCCGTCATCTGTGCGATCTTATCCTCTTTTTCCAGGAAAATAGTGAAAGAATAGACTTTGTAAAGCTTAAGAAGATATTAAGAGAGTACAAACAGTACAAACTCTTCTGTTCAATCATTGAGATATGCAAAGTATATCTTGGATTTAAGCCGGACTTCGCTACTAAAGACCACCCTCGGTTGACTAAGAGGGTTCTGGAAGATATATTTCTTAACAGATATCGGGTTACAGACAGAAAGAAGATAAAAAACATGCACAGAGCAGGCCGATATCTTCTGGATATCAAATACCTCCTATCTTCTGGATGGAAGTACAGAGCCATTGATCCTCTGCTCTACATGAAAGTACTTCCATATAAATTGTTGTAGGAGGAACACCTTGGCAAGGGTTGTGGACCTTGCATGCAAATGTGGATTCTCACAACAGGAACGCTGCTTTTACACGTTACGGGCTTATAAACCCTTAGCACAACGGGCAACGTCCATCCTCATCCGCTCACAAGTTCGCTCCTTGCGGCTGAGTTTGCCCTACTTGTGCTAAGGGTTTATTGCTCAGCCCGTGGGAAGATTGGCGTTCCT
>JAUYTB010000278.1 GCA_030695305.1 Bacteroidales bacterium | reverse complement strand
TAGGGTCTCTCATCAGCATATTTGGATGAGACATATCTATCTTTGCTCTCAATACTTTAGACCCCTCCTCTAAGAGACCATCCCTCATCTGTTGAAATATTAGAAGATTCTCCTCCACAGAACGATCTCTATATATGCTGTTTATACCAGGACGATTTACAGTACCCCTGTTTAATCTTATCTCCTCCTGAGTCTGGTCGTCTACATAAGCCAGCCCCTTCTTTATAAGATCCTGCGCCCATGTGTATAGCTGTTCAAAATAGTCAGAGGCATAAAACTCATTAGCCCAGTTGAAACCAAGCCATTTGACATCCTCTTTTATAGAATCAACATACTCGACATCCTCTTTTGTTGGGTTTGTATCATCAAACCGCAGGTTTGTCTTCCCGCCGTATCTGGCTGCAAGTCCAAAGTTTAGGCAGATACTTTTTGCATGACCGATATGTAGGTATCCATTTGGTTCCGGAGGGAAACGGGTAAGTATCGACTTATGCTTTCCGGAGGCAAGATCTGCCTCTACTATCTCTTCCAGAAAATTAAGAGCGCGCTCTTCTGCACCCTCTTTTGACATATCTTCTCTCTCTTTGCGTATATCTTCCATTCTAATTACTTTTTAACCTGCAAATATAAGATTTCCTGACGTCATTTTTTGTAACTTTGCCCAATAATATCAATTATTAACCTACATCAACAAAGAGAATGGTTCAATCAATGACAGGATATGGAAAAGCAGAGTGTATCTGCGGCCATAATAAGATAACAATTGAAGTAAGATCTGTGAATGGGAAGAGTGCAGATATCTCACTAAAATCCCAGCTTATCCCCAGAGATAAAGAGATTGAAATAAGGCAGTTGATTGCAAATAAACTTACAAGAGGGAACATCGACCTCTTTGCAAACAGTGAAAATATTACAGAGAACGGAGTAAGAGGTATTAACAGCGAAATTTTCAATTCATACTTAAAGCAGACAGAGGAGATTCTCTCTGCATCCGGTCATAAAGCAGATATATCACACCTTGTTCCTGCAATTTTAAAATTACCGGATGTAATTGATAATCATAAGGCAGATATTGACGATACTCTCCGTGCAGAGAATTGGGAGAAGATCAAGAGTACTATTCTTGAGGCATTGGAGATGCATATAGAGTTCCGTGAGACAGAGGGGAAAAAACTTGTCGATGATATTTTAACCCGGGTTGCAAATATTCTGGAATATCTGGATTTGGCCTCTCAGTTTGAAGAGGAGAGAATTCTTACAGTTAAGGAGAGACTTAAGTCCAAAATTGATGAGTTTGTTGCTCAGGCAGACAACAACCGATTTGAGCAGGAGATTATATACTATCTGGAGAAGCTTGATATTACAGAGGAGAAAGTTCGCCTGAGACAGCACTGTAAATACTTTACCCAAACAATGGAGAGTGAACATCAACCCGGGAAAAAGCTTGGTTTTATTGCTCAGGAGATGGGGCGTGAGATAAACACTTTGGGATCTAAGGCAAATCATGCTCAAATCCAGAAATATGTTGTTCAGATGAAAGACGAGCTGGAAAAGATAAAGGAGCAGTTGTTAAATATTGTTTAACCACGACGATAGATGATTTTGTAATCTATTCTGATTAATTATAAACTGAGGTAGCTGACATCACAAATTGTTGTTTTTTTAAAAAAAGTTCTAAAAAACTGCAACTATTTACGGAGTCACCTCGTCTATTAAACAGAAAAAAACACAAAATCTATTATCGCCATGAAAACAAAAATCATTTTCCTGCTTGCAGCAATTTTCGCAATTTCTTTTAATGCCCGGGCTAACTCTTCTGAAACTGCATACCCGGAGAATCCTAAAATTGATGCTGTAACTTTAGTGCAGCGTGCCTTTAAACAGATCTCTGTTAATTACCCTAAATCAGACAATCAGATGAACGCTTTCTACAAAGAGCGCGTTACTAAAAACAGCAGTTGTATCTCTGTAAATGAAGCTATTCTGGATATCAATAAAACATCCTATATCACTCCAAAGAGCGATCAGGTGGCTGTGAGGGATGCACGTGGAAACACAAACATCAAAGAGTGCGACCACTATATGATAAAACTACAGGGTGGGCCACTTACATCTCTTCAACTGGATGTTATCAAGCACCCTTTTCTTGGAAGTGACATTTACAATATTGGTGAAAACTATAACTTCTCTTATGGAAAGCCAACAGAGTTTGCAGGTAAAAAATTCTATGTGGTAAACTTTAACCAAAAGTATGCAAACGGAGAGATGCTCTTTAGAGGTAAGATGTATATAGAGTCTGAGTCCCTTGCTATAGGTAAAATTGAGTACTCAATGAATGTAGAGAATAGAGAGTGGGCATACGCCAGATTCCTTAAAAGAAAGCCAAAACAGACCGATGTTAAAATATTATCTGCAGATTATGTGGTCAATTACAGAGAGTATAATAACAAGTGGTATTTTGACTACTCAACATCAAATGTAGAGCTCAATATTTTAAATAAACTTGAGAGTACTTTTGATGTATATACTATAAATAGCCAGTTGGCAGTAACAAATCTGGTTGCCGAAGGGTTTACAATTAACAAAAAAGAGATGCTTAAAAGCACTGATATCCTTGCAGATAAGATAAATGACTATAAGATTGCTTCTGAATGGGATATTTACAACCTGATAATGCTCTTGGCAGCAAACTACTAGCAATAAGCGAAATCAAGCCGGGACCAACAAAAAACAAATAAATTTTGGTTAGTTTAATTTAAGTACTTCGTTGGAAAGGCAAAATCAATTGGGGCAATACCTCAATTGATTTTTTTATACCTTGGCAAGGGTTGTGGACCTTGCATGCAAATGTGGATTCTCATTGTCCACAACCCTTGCCAAGGTCTAACAAAGTTTTTCTCCAAAAATTAATGGTTGCCTCATCTGAGTGTGCACCCTGATAACCTCTGTATCCATGCATGGCTCCCGGATAGAGCATCAGCTCAAACTGTTTGCCCGCTTTTTGAAGAGCATCTATAAGTTGCATTGTGTTTTGAAGATGGACATTATCATCACCTGTTCCATGTGTTAAATATAGAAGAGAACCCTTTTCACTTGTGTATTTGTGAGCTTTAAGTGTTGAAGCACTCTCTCTGTACCCATCCGGGTTATTATCCGGGTGATCCATATATCTCTCTGTATAGTGTGTATCATAGAGATGCCAGTCATATACACCAGCCCCGGCTATACCATATTTGAAATACTCTGCCCCCTCTGTTAATGCCAATGCAGTCATTGTTCCGCCGTAACTGAAACCTGTAATTCCAATTTTATCGGGATTCACATATGGGAGCGATATCAGATATTTTGCCCAATAGATATAGTCCTGTAACTCATAATGGCCCAAGTTTCTGTGAATATAATTCATCCCCTCTTTACCGCAATGACCCGATGCACGATTATCTATTGAGAGCTGTATTACCCCCTCTTGGGACCATAAAATATTGTTTTTTGATGGATTTCTCCATGTATCCATAACATTAGATGAGTTTGGGCCACCATAGATACTTATCAATACAGGATATTTTCTGTTTTTATCAAAATTTCTGGGATATATAATTGTTCCCGGAAGACGGAATCCCTCGGGTGTGGTTATAGAGATTAACTCGGGCAAAGGTAGAGACAAGGAGTCAAAATTTTCTGCTTTGCTATCTGCAATAAGCCGGAACTCTCCATCCTTTACAACACCTCTCCCATCAACCGTAAGAAGAACAAGTTTATTTGGTGTTGTAAGATTTGAAGCGAGAGCAATAATGTGCTTTTTGTCCGGAGATAAAAGGGGCATTGTATAGTTAAACTCACCGGAAGAGACCCTTTTAACGCTCCTGCCTTTTGATCCCCATGTCAGTTTGTAGATATCATTTCTTACAGAGACCTCTCTTCTAGCTGTAAAGTGAATTGAATTAGTCTGCTCGTCAACGGATATTATCTTAACACCCCAGTTCATTCCATCGGTGAGTCTCTCCAGTTTCTGACCATCATAACTCTGATAGTATATATGCTCCCAAAGCTCAAAGTCTCTCACAAAATAGAATCCGTGCTTACCGAATTTCATATCTGTAATCCAGTCAACCCAAGTTTGCTGATACTCTTTGTAGATTGGCACCTTTGTACCCTCAAATGAATTTACACCGTAAAGAACAAGATTGCTCTGCTCTCTGTCCATCCATTGTACCATCACCGTAGCACTGTTGGAACTCCAGTAAGGAGTGCCAAAATATTGATCATCTTTGGAATTAAAGTCTGCCCAAACAATCTCTCCCCCCTCTTTGGCTACAAAACCAAGCTTAACCTCCGGGTTGGGATCTCCTGCCTTTGGATATCTGGTTCTTATAATTGAACCGTGTTTCCCTGTTGAGTTATAAATTGGGAACATCGGCACAAGTGAGTCATCAAAACGATAAAAAGCGATCCGCTTACTATCCGGAGACCACCAGAATGCTCTGTACTGCCCCCCTCTTCCGAATATCTCTTCGAAGTATACCCACGAAGCCCAACCATTCAAAATAAGCTCAGAGCCGTCATAGGTGTACCTGGTTTCAATTCCACTCTCTATATCTATAGAGTACAAATCGTTATCTCTGGTAAATGCTACAGATGTATAGTCAGGAGAGAGAGTCGGATTTTTTTCTGCAGATGGTGTATTTGTTACTCTTCTCTCATTTTTGTTGATATCATAAAAGTAGATATCTCCATCTTTAAGAGAGACACTTGGCACACTAACAGGTGAGATTGGAGAATCAATCTCGGTCATGGTGCCCTTTTTAATATTGTATTGGAAGTAATGGCGCTTCATCCCTTTTGTATGAAGCAAAATAACATTATCCCTGTCTATCCATGAGTGTGGTACAGGGATTGACTGAACAGGATTTTGAGCCGGAGAAGTTACCGGGTAGATTAAGAGAGACAGCAGAACTGCTGTTAAAGTTCTAAGAGACCGATTTAAAAGCATAAATAGTATATTTTGTTTATTTTTTTACAAAGAACCTATCGTCAAAATTAACAAAATAAACTTTATTTACAGCACGTGTAATGGCAGTATATAGCCATTTTAGATCATCAATTGTAATATCATCTTTCCAGAAAGGGTTATCGATAAAGAGACTCTTCCACTGACCGCCCTGAGATTTATGACAAGTAATTGCATTTGCATGTTTAATCTGGAGAGCATTGTAATATCTGTCCTCTCTTACAGACAACACCCTTTTTCTCTTAACCTTTATATGGGCATAATCTTCCATAACTGCGTTGAAAAGCATTCGTTGCTGCTCTGAGCTTAAACTTGCACTCTCACTCTCCAATGTATCTAGTATGATTCTGGCCTCAATCTCTACATCATTATAGTCGCCGAACTTTAAAGTAGCAAGAGCAAAACTGAGCCCGTATCTCTCTTCATATCCGGAAACCTTAACAAGCTCTGCAACATCTCCATTTGCAATAAAGTCAATCTCATCTACATCGTCCAAAAACTGATAACAGTTTTTTACAATCATAAGCTTATCCCCTCTGTTTACCCTCTCCTCTCTGTAGAGTATTTTTGATCTTATACCCTGATTATAACGATTTGCCCTCTTATTTGAGCGACACAAAACCAGTGTCTCCTCCATTGTTCTCTTGTCATACTCCGACGAGAGCCGCTCAATAAGGTCTCCTCCTGTAATTCTCTCAATATCATCAAATCCCTCAACATCTAATTTTGGGAAATCGGCTCGCCCACTCTCAATAATCTCCCTGAGAATAGTTGCGTTATGGAGTATTCCGGAACTCTTCTCTTGTCTAACAACTGTTTTAAGGAGTACATGTGTCACTTTTGAATACATCTCAATATATGAGATATTCAAGGCATTAGAGAGCACCTCTCCAACCGGTGGCAGCTGCGCCGGATCTCCTATTAGTATAAGCTTATTTCCACTGTTAGATTTTATATACTTAAAAAGGTCGTCCAGAAGATTTCCGCTGCCAAAGAGTGCAGAGTCATTTATATTTGTAGAGATTAGAGATGCCTCATCAACAATAAAGATAGTATCTCTGTTTTTATTCAAATCCAGAGTGAATAACCCGACTCCCTCTTTCATCGATTTCTGCCTGTATATCTGCTTATGAATTGTCCAGGTTCTGCAACCGGTATAACCGGCCAGAACCTTTGCAGCCCTCCCTGTAGGAGCTAACAGAATAAAGTTACGCCCGAACTCTTTAAGCAGAGATACAAGCGAAGCAACAGATGATGTCTTTCCTGTTCCGGCATATCCGCTAACTACCATTATCCCCTCATCATCCGGAGTGTTTACAATAAAAGATGAGAGTTCGCGAAAAAGGGTGAGCTGACAACTTGTTGGTTCAAATCCCAGACCTTTTACCAGAGTATTAAATACAAATGAATCTAACGCCATATCTTCTCTCCTATCTCCATCTGTAAAGTACAAAAATCAGGAGCAGAGAGTATATCTCAAGACGGCCAAGCAACATCTGTACAGATAGGAGAAGTTTTGCAGTATTAGAAATTGATGAGTAATTGCCTAACGAGCCAAGTTCTCCAAAACCGGGACCAACATTACCCATACATGCTGCAGATGCAGAAAAAGACTCTAGCAATGGTGTACCTAATCCAGTTAAAAGTAGTGCAGATATAAAAACTATTAAAAGATATAAAACAATAAATAAGTTTGTGCTGTGTACTATTTCTCTGTCGACAATATGGCTTCCCATTTTAACCGAAACGACTGCATTTGGGTGAATTTGTTTAATTATCTGATTTTTAACAGAAAGGTAAAAAATATAAACACGATCGGCCTTCATTCCACCAGATGTCGATCCTGAACATGCACACTGTATTGTAAAAAAAATCATAATCAAAACTGAGAATCCGGGCCATACAGACGAATCTCCGTTGGCAAAACCTGTAGTGGTACCAACAGAAACTACTTGAAAAACCCCCTCTCTTATGGCTTGATGCCAAGTTGCATAAGTTCCACTAGTCTTGATATTCAAAATCACAATTACTGATCCTGCCAAAATCGAAAGTAAATAGTATCTTACTATTGATGATCTAAATATATTGAAAGACTTTCCCGAAAAAGCGCTGAATAGAAGGCCAAAATGGATTCCTGAGAGAAGCATAAAAATTATTATTATTATCTCAATCCATATAGAATCGAAGCTCATGATTGATAAGTTTTTTGTACTAAATCCTCCAGTGGCAACTGTTGCAAAAGAGTGGTTTATAGCATCAAAAAGATCCATACCTGCTAATGTAAGAAGTATTGTTTCTGCTATTGTAAGACCAAGGTATACAGATGTAATAACCCTTATTGTTTGATGAGCCTTAAATCGAAAATTATCTTTGGAAAGATTTGAAATCTCCATCTTGGAGAGTCTCATTCGGAATGAGCTTACAGATGGCAGAACAAGAAGCATAAATAGCACAACACCCAGCCCCCCAAGCCAGTGTGTGGATGATCTCCAGAAAAGCAGCCCTTTTGGGATTGCTTCAATATCAGTTAGTGTTGTGGCACCTGTAGTTGTATAGCCGGAAACACTTTCAAACCATGAATTAACAATTGTGAATTCTCCACCATATAAAACATAAGGCAGCATGCCAAATAGACAGGAGAGAATCCAGGCAAAAACAACGATTGTAAACCCCTCCTTAATGTTAATATCATGAAATTTTGTAACAAAAATAAGAGGGAAGCTTCCTGCCACAGTAGTTATAACTGCACTAAGGACAAGGGGAGATAAGGATGCATCAAAGTCATAGATAACAGATACTGCTGCAGAAATATACATAAAGAGTGCATTTAGCAGTAGCGCAATTCCTACGTTCCTTGAAACAACCTTTAGGTTCATTGAGTGTTGCTTTTTAGCTTTTTATTCTCGTCAATAATACTCTTAACCTCACTGTTCATATCCTGAATCTCGTCATCGTTGTCAAACTGAACATTATAGCTCTTACGAAAATTCTTGTAATTCTTTATCCCTTTTGATATCAAGAGAATCGGGGAGATAAAATAGAGATTGATAAAATAGTTGAATAGAAGAACAAGAATAATCCCGGCACTGACTGCAATAATTCCAGGCATAATACTTCTGTAATACCCCTCCTGAAGCTGCTTTGTGTTATCTGCAAGAGCAGCCTGGGTAAGAAGGCCTAGTCTCTTTTTATATAATCTCAGGTTATTGTAAACAGGTTTAAGATCATTCTCGTACCATCTCTTTCTTGACTCATAATCCTGTGACATGATATTTCTGGTCTCTCTGATAACCGACAAATATTCTGAATAAGTTGTTGCAAGTGAGTCTGCAATTATTACCTCGGCTTCTGAAGTAAAATTGCTTTTAATACTATTTATATATTTGTCAAACCTGTCGTCATGCATTATCTTCTCCGAAGTTATAACAGAATCAACTATTACACGGCTGAGAAGAATAAAGTTATACTCGTCTGTAAGCTCCATAAGCATCCTTGATGTATTGATGCTATTGATATTGGCATTCATAAGCTGAGTTACTGAATTTTTCATTCGGTTAAACTCAAAGATCGCAATTACACTGGAAAGAAAGAGTATAGTTCCGATCACTACAAAACCCAATGAAATTTTTTTCCGGATTCCCATCTCGTTACTTAAGTTTAGAGTTGCAAATATATGTATTATTTGTATGGTTGCCGCAATAAAAAAGAAGCTGCCCGATGATACCGGCAGCTTCATCTTTTAATATTAGAAACAACTACTTAACAGTAGCCATATGAGATATCATATCTAGAACTTTTTGTGAGTAACCCCACTCATTATCATACCATGCTACTACCTTTACAAAGTTTGGATTTAGCATGATTCCTGCCTCAGCGTCAAAGATTGAAGTTCTTGGATCGGTGATAAAATCACTTGAAACAACAGCCTCCTCTGTATATCCCAACACTCCTTTCAACTCGCCTTCTGCGGCTTTTTTCATTGCATCTTTAACCTCCTGATAGGTTGCTCCCTTCTCAATACGGCAAGTGAGGTCAACTACAGAGACATTTATTGTTGGAACACGGAATGACATACCGGTAAGTTTACCGTTAAGCTCCGGAAGCACCTTACCTACAGCCTTTGCAGCACCTGTAGAAGATGGTATTATATTAGCTGCAGCTGCGCGTCCCCCTCTCCAATCTTTAGCAGATGGAGCATCAACTGTTTTTTGTGTATTTGTTGTTGCGTGCACAGTTGTCATAAGACCTTCAACTATACCAAAATTTTCATTAAGAACCTTTACAATAGGAGCAAGACAGTTTGTTGTGCAAGATGCATTCGATACAAACTCTTCACCGGCATATTTCTTATGATTTACACCATAAACAAACATGGGTGTATCATCCTTGGAAGGTGCCGACATAATTACTCTCTTAGCACCTGCATCAATGTGTGACTGACACTTCTCTTTGGTTAGGAAAAGACCTGTAGACTCAACAACATATTCTGCTTCTACCTCATTCCATTTAAGATCTGCAGGGTTTTTCTCCGAAGTAACTCTTATAGAATTACCGTTTACAATCAGTTTACCATCTTTAACTTCAACTGTTCCGTTAAAGCGACCGTGAACTGTATCATATTTTAACATATATGCCATGTAATCTACATCAATCAGGTCATTTACAGCAACAACCTGAATGTCGTTCCTCTCCTGAGCCGCACGGAAAACCAGACGGCCAATACGGCCGAAACCATTGATACCAATTTTAATTTTACTCATATCGAATCTGTTTTTATTTGAATTTTCTGATGAAAAGTAATCTCCTTTTAAGGAGGCTGCAAAGATAGTAATTTTTAAAAAAACTCACTATAAACTTCATCGATAATTAACAAAAATCCGGCCAAAATTTGCTAACTTCGCGAATCAGAATATTATCAATATTTTTTAAGCTCATGAGAAGAATTCTTATTACCAATGATGATGGAGTCAAGGCAAAGGGTATCAGTGCCTTAATTGAGATGATGAGACCCTATGGAGATATTACTGTGGTAGCACCTTTTGAAGCACAGAGTGGTATGTCTGCCGCACTAACAATAGGTAAGCCCTTAAGACTGACCGAGCTTAAATCAGAGGAGGGATTAAAGATATATGCATGCTCAGGAACTCCTGCAGACTGTGTTAAAATGGCTATGAATCAGATTTTTAATCAGAAATTACCAGACCTTTTGGTTTCAGGAATCAATCACGGTTCAAATGCATCGATTGCCTCTTTGTACTCAGGAACATTAGGAGCTGCTGCAGAGGGAACTGTTTATGGTATTCCATCACTGGGACTCTCTCTCTCTACTCATGATCCAAAAGCCGATTTCTCAGCCGCCCTCCATTTCGGTAAAATAATAATTGATAAATATCTTGAGATACCGACATCTCCGGATATCTATCTCAACATTAATTTCCCCTCTATTCCAAAAGAAGATGTAAAGGGAATTAAATTTTCCCATCAGGGTAAAGGTCAATGGATAAAAGAGTTTGAGGAGAGAAAAGACCCTTATGGCTTTAATTACTATTGGATGACCGGTGAGTTTTACAATCAGGAGCCGGAAGATCTTTTAGCAGATCACAATCTTGTTTCTCAAAATTATATAAGTATTGTTCCCCACAAAATAGATACAACAGACTACACAGAGCTAAAAAGATTGGAGAAGCTCTGGAAGTTCTGATTAACAAAGGGAGATATGAAATACTATATCATTGCCGGTGAGGCATCGGGCGATCTGCACGGCTCTAATCTTATGAAAGGGCTCAAAACAGCAGATCCGGAAGCAGAGTTTCGCTTTTGGGGAGGAGATCTTATGTCCTCACAAGGAGGAGTGCTTGTTAAGCACTATAAAGAGACTGCAGTTATGGGTTTCGTTGAGGTTTTGGCATCAATCCGTAAAATCAGCATCAATCTCTCCCTTTGCAAAAAAGATCTGCTGGAATACAATCCTGATATACTAATTCTTATTGACTATCCCGGGTTTAACTTTCGTATTGCAAAATTCGCAAAACAAAATGGTATAAAGGTTTTTTACTACATCTCCCCTAAAGTGTGGGCATGGAAAGAGAGCAGAATAGAGAACCTTAGAAGAGATGTTGACAAACTCTTTATTATCTTCCCTTTTGAGATCGAATATTTTAAAAAACACAAAATAGAGGCCATATATAACGGGAATCCACTGCTTGATTCCATTGCACAATCACAGTTAAAAAAAGAGAGCTCAGAGGAGTTCCGTAAACGAATCGGGCTGGACGATAAACCGATTATAGGGTTACTTGCCGGCAGCAGAGCGATGGAGATCAAATATCTCTTACCCAGAATGGTTAAATTAGAGAAATTACTTCCCGGGTTTAATTATCTTTTGGCAGGAGCACCGTCTACAGATGTTTCTACATACCAAAAGTACCTGAAAAATAGCAATATAAAACTACTCTTCTCGGAAACTTACAATATCCTCTCCCATGCAAGGGTCTCTGTCCTATCTTCCGGAACTGCAAGTCTGGAGGCAGCTCTGTTGGATGCCCCGCAAGTTGTTTGTTACGGAGGAAACGAGATCTCCTATCAGATTGCAAAACGTCTTATAAAAGTTAAATATGCCAGTCTGGTAAATCTGATTCTGGATCAGCCGCTTGTAAAAGAGTTACTACAACACGACTGTACACCCGAGAAGATTGCTGAGGAGGTAAAATCCTTATTGAATGATAAGAGAAGAGAGAGGGTTTTAAAAAAATACTCAAAGGTTCGGGAGATGTTAGGAGGTGAAGGTGCTTCGGTTAAAGTTGCCAAATCAATGGTTGAGCAGTATAGAGAGATGTTAAATTCACAACGATTTACAATATCGCTGGAAACCCCTTTAGGGCTTTTGAAACTGGTCTCCGATAATGAGTACCTGCTTGAGGTAAACTATATAGATAATAACCAAACTATTAGCAACGATGCCGGCATTAGTGATTCTGGGCTACCAGAGGTATTGAAGCAAGCAAGAGACGAACTCACCGAATACTTTAAAAACCAAAGAGAGATATTTGAAATTCCAATAAAACCAATTGGCACCGAGTTTCAGAACAGAGTATGGAGTGAACTTAAGCGAATACCTTATGGCGAGGTAAGAACATACGGTGATATAGCAAAAAACATTGGCACTCCCGATGCCGGCAGAGCTGTGGGAATGGCATGCAAAATGAACCCGCTTCTGGTAGTTGTCCCGTGCCATCGAGTATTGGGTGCCCATAACAGACTCACTGGTTTTAATATAGGTCTGGAAAAGAAAGGTTTTCTTCTAGACCATGAAAAAGCATACGCTAAAGGGGAGAGTAACCTTTTCTCTCAAAATAAAGGGAATGAAAATGAAAATTAAAGTTTACAAGTACCAGGGTGCTGGTAATGATTTTGTCATTATCGACAATCGGAAAGGTGACATTAACCTTACAACCGAGCAGATAAGACTTTTGTGTCACCGCAGATTCGGCATTGGATCAGACGGGTTAATGTATCTGGGAAGCAGTGATAAATATGATTTCTCAATGAAATACTTTAACTCCGATGGAAACGAGGGATCTATGTGCGGCAATGGAGGAAGGTGTCTTGTTGCATTTGCAGCTCACAAGGGAATAAAAAAATATAATTTCGAAGCAATTGATGGAGAGCATATTGCAAAAGTAACTTCCTTCTCGCCCGTAACCTGCCAAGTGGAACTTGGAATCATTGATGTGACTGTTATAAAAGAGCACTCTCCCAAAAGTTTCTATCTTAATACCGGTTCTCCACACCTTGTTATCTTTGTAGATAACTTAAAAGAGTATGATGTTATAAAATATGGCAAGTTATGGCGGCATCACACCCTTTTTCCCGAAGGGACAAATGTTAACTTCGTACAAGGTAATTGGGGAAAAGATTCATCAGGATGGAGCAGCTCTCTTGAAGGGGGAAACAGACTTGAGATCTCTGTTCGCACTTTCGAAAGAGGTGTCGAAGATGAAACTTTAGCATGCGGGACAGGTGTTACCGCGTCCGCAATTGCTTACCACAGGTTATTAAATAAAAACTTTAAAAACAGGGAGTTCTCGCATAACTATTACCCTTTAGATATTGACACTCATATAAAAGCAGAAGGAGGGGAGCTTGATGTCAGCTTTCGTTTTAACGGAGATGATAACTATTCAAATATTCTCCTGAAAGGGCCGGCATCATTTGTTTATAAATGTGATATTGATATATAAGATGAAAATTGCAGTTTTTCCCGGATCTTTTGACCCGTTTACTCTAGGACATCTTGATGTTCTTAGATCTGCACTAAAACTATTTGATAAAATAGTAGTTGCTGTTGGATACAATGTTCAGAAAAGTGGCCTTTTCACTATTGAAGAGAGAGTGAATATTATTGAAAAATCCATTGAAAATCTTGATAATGTAGAAGTTAAGAGCTATCAGGGGATGACAATTGACTTTTGTCTAAAAGAGGGGGCATCATTTATTGTTCGCGGATTAAGAACAACTACAGACTTTGAACTTGAGAGAGTTATTGCTCAAGCAAATACAAAAATGGCCCCAAGTATTATTACTGTTTTTATACCATCTGGACATGAGTACTCGTTTATTACATCCACTGTTGTAAGAGATGTGCTAATTAACGGAGGGGATGTCACCTCATTTATGGCAGATGGTGCAGCAGATATCTCTCTCAAATGAAAAAGATAAAGCTCATATCAACTATTATTCTCTTAATAATCCTCCTGCCAGAAGTTGTTTTTTCGCAGGAGAGAGAGGGTAAAGTACGGGAGGAGCTTCTGATGGAGAGTCTCTATGGAACAGTTGAGAGATTACTGGAGTCTGCACCCCAGAATCCCGACTCTCTTATAAAAGTGAGTGATTTAATTATAACAATGAGTGATAATCCGGTAATTAAAGCCAGTATTGCCGGATATCTTTTCAACTATTTCAGTAGTTCAAAAATAATGGGTCACGAAAACGTGGCAGTCTATATTGCAAAAAACTATTTTCTTAATGGGAGACTTGAATGGAGCGGCGATGGCGGAGTTGCTCTCCTTAGATTGTACACCGAGTTTAATGAGAATTCACTTCTCGGTAAAGATGCACCCGAACTCTCTTTAACAGAAACTAATGGCAACACTCTAACTTTAAGCTCAATAGGTGGGAGATATACCGTTCTCTACTTTTTTGATGATCAGTGTTCACTATGCAAAGAGCAGTTTCCATCTATAAGGAACACTATTTCTGATTACCTCTACCTCAACCCGCTGGTCTATGCTGTCTTTACCAGAGTTGATTCTGCCGCGTTAAATAACTTTATAAAAACCAATTTCGGATCGGCAGATGCCGCAAAAAAACAGGGTTGGAGTTTTGTATATGACTCAAAAAGCGTTAGTAATTTTCATAAATTATACAATGTTTTAAAAACCCCTCAGATGTTTCTTATAAACAGCAGCAATAAGATTATCGGTAGAGGACTTGACAATATTTCTCTTACAAAATTGTTTGAA
>JAUYTB010000273.1 GCA_030695305.1 Bacteroidales bacterium | reverse complement strand
ATAGGACAGAAGGAGCTCTATGTAACATCGGGACATTATGCGAAGTATGGTAAAGACTCCTTTCAGCCGATCCATACACCACAAGAGGGAGAGGAGTTTCTTCTCAAGCCGATGAACTGCCCTCACCATTGTGAAATATATAAAACTAAGCCAAGATCTTATAAGGATATGCCACTCAGGTTAGCCGAGTTTGGTACTGTTTACAGATATGAGCAGAGTGGAGAGCTACATGGATTGACAAGAGTAAGAGGTTTTACTCAGGATGATGCACATATATTCTGTCGCCCAGATCAGCTCAAGGAGGAGTTTATTAAGGTTATAGATATTGTCTTATATATTTTTAAAACTCTTGATTTTAAAGATTTCACAGCCCAAATATCTCTTAGGGATCCGGAAAACAGAGAGAAATATATTGGAAGCGATGAGAATTGGGATAAGGCAGAGAGGGCAATTATTGAGGCCTCTGCCGAAAAAGGGCTAAAAACAGTTGTAGAGACCGGAGAAGCGGCATTTTACGGCCCTAAGCTGGACTTTATGGTAAGGGACGCTATTGGCAGAAAATGGCAGCTTGGCACTATTCAGGTAGATTATAATCTTCCTGAAAGATTTGAACTTGAATATGTTGGGGCTGATGATAAGAAGCACAGGCCGGTTATGATACACAGGGCACCTTTCGGTTCTATGGAGAGGTTTGTTGCAGTGCTTATTGAGCATACAGGAGGGAAGTTCCCTTTGTGGCTCACTCCGGAGCAGGCAGTGGTGCTTCCTATAAGTGAAAAATACAACGATTATGCAAAAAAAGTTGTAGATTTATTGAATAATAACGATATTCGCGCCTCAATTGACGACCGCAACGAGACTATCGGCAAGAAAATCAGGGAAAATGAGCTTAAAAGAGTTCCTTATCTCCTGATTGTTGGTGAAAAGGAGATGGATACAGAGACAATTTCTGTTCGCAGACAGGGAGAGGGAGACAAAGGATCCATGTCGGTGGAGGGTTTTGTTAAGATCGTTGATGATGAAGTAAAAGAACAAACAGAGTATTAACTTAAATTTAGGAGGAACAATTTATCGCAACACCATTTAAACCTCGTCCGGGGGGATTTGTCAAAAGGACAAGCACTTCATCTTCTGGCGGAAGGCCCGGAGACAGGAGGAACATGCCGAGAAGAGCCGATGACGGACCAAGGATGAATTCTGATATTATCGCCCAAAAAGTAAGGGTGGTAGGGGATAATGTCCCCAATCCGGGAGTTTACTCTCTAACGGAGGCAATCAGGATGGCAGAGGCGTTAGGACTGGACCTAGTTGAGATAACTCCCAATATTGACCCGCCTGTTTGTAAAATAGTAGAGTACCAAAAGTATATCTACCAACAGAAGAAGAAGGCAAAGGAGATGAAAGCCAATGCCACAAAGGTTATTATTAAAGAGATAAGATTCGGACCAAATACCGATGAACATGATTACCAGTTTAAGCTGAAACATGCCCAGACCTTTCTTACGGATGGTTTCAAGGTTAAGTCATATGTCTTTTTTAAAGGAAGATCTATTCTCTTTGCCGAGCAAGGAGAAAAACTGCTTCTTAGATTTGCCCTGGAACTGGAGGAGTTCGGTAAGGCAGAGCAGATGCCAAAATTAGAGGGAAAGAGAATGATTATGATGCTCTCTCCTGCCAAAAAGAAGTAATTCTTAATGTAAACTTAATTAAAACAAATAAGTAAAATGCCAAAGATTAAGACCAACTCCGGTGCTAAAAAGCGTTTCCAGCTTACCGGAACAGGTAAAGTGAAGAGAAAGCACGCTTATAAGAGCCACATTCTTACAAAGAAGACCACCAAGCAGAAAAGAAACCTAACCTACTCTGCATTGGTATCAGCGTCAGACGAAAAGAGAATTAAAAGTCTTTTGGTCGCTTAATTATCAATTATTATTAATCTGAATGAACAGCAGGAAAAGTTTCTCATTGGAGGAGAGCGCTGACATTCTTAAAACAACTTAGTGTAGTATGCCAAGATCGGTAAATTCGGTGGCCTCTAGAGCCCGCCGTAAAAAAATTCTAAAATTAACACGCGGTAATTTTCTGGCACGTGCAAATGTTTGGACGGTAGCTAAAAATACCTATGAAAAGGGTCTTACCTATGCCTACCGCGACCGTAAAAACAAAAAACGCAGCTTCCGTGCACTCTGGATTCAGAGAATAAATGCAGCAGCCAGGGAACATGGTTTGAATTATTCGCAGTTTATAGGTAAACTGGCAAAGAGTAATGTCGGGCTTAATCGTAAAGTACTGGCAGATCTTGCGATGAATAATCCTCAGGCGTTTGAGGCGATTATCAACTCTGTAAAATAGATTAAATTGAATATACTCCGCATAACCGGCAATAAGTGGTTCAGATTATCTATCTGGGCTCTTCTATATTTGCTGTGGGTGATTTGGTTTGGTAACTGGTGGCTGATTTTAGGGCTACTGGTTATCTTTGACCTTTTCATTACCAAAAAGGTTAAGTGGGCATTTTGGAAAAAGAGCTACAAAGAGGGGGAGAAGAGAAAAGGATGGCTTGAATGGCTGGATGCGATAATATTTGCTCTGGTTGTCTCTACATTTATTAAATCCTTCTTCTTTGAGGCGTATATGATTCCTACATCCTCAATGGAGAGATCGCTTATGACAGGAGACTATCTTTTTGTGAGCAAACTCTCGTACGGACCTAAGGTTTCTCAGACACCACTCTCTTTTCCACTTGTTCATAATGTATTACCAATTACCGGAGGAGAATCATATTCAACCTGGATACAGAACCCGTACAGAAGAATGGCCGGATTCTCTAAAGTTAAGAGAGACGATATTGTTGTATTTAATTTTCCTCACGGAGATACAGTGCTTACTGCAATCCCTACTGAAGATTACTATACACATGTCAGAATCCACGGAAGAGAGCAGACTAAGACTATGTACGGACCAATTGTCGTTAGGCCTGATGATAAAAAGGATAACTATGTAAAAAGATGTGTAGCCATTGCAGGCGACACTATGGATATTGTTAACGGTAAAGTCTACATTAACGGCCAACCTCAAAAATTCTTGAAAGGTGTACAGAATACATACAGAGTATTCACCAATGGAACTCCTTTAAATTCAAAGATTATTGAGGGTTTGGGTCTTAGCACTCAGGAGATTTTTTATGACTCTTCAATGCCCGGCTACCCCTCATTTCCGCTAAACGAAAAAGAGGCAGAGGAGTTGGCAGCTTTGCAGAATGTACTGGAGATAAGGCAAAATATAGATGTCTATCCTCCTGATTTCCCTGACTTCCCGTTGATGTTATTCCCTTTTACCGAGACTGGAGATTATCAGTGGACCCGTGATAACTATGGTCCTCTATGGATCCCGTCACAGGGAGCCACAGTAGAGCTTAATTTACGGAATCTGCCCCTTTACAGCAGAATTATTACCTCATACGAGCATAATGATCTGGTGATAAAGAGTGATACAATCTACATTAACGGTGCTCCGGCAAGCAGTTATACCTTTAAAATGGATTACTACTTTATGATGGGAGACAACAGACACAATTCCCTTGATTCCCGTTACTGGGGATTTGTTCCGGAATCTCATGTTGTTGGTTCACCATCAGTAATATGGTTCTCAAAGGATCAGTATAAGTCTTTTCCAAAAAGTATTAGATGGAAGAGAATATTTAAATTTGTGTAAATATTTTGGATTAAAGAAAATTATTCACGATATTTGCAACCCTTGAAAAAATATTAAATTTTACGATATACAATGGCACGAGTTTGTCAAGTTACAGGAAAAAAAAGGATGATTGGGAACAATGTTTCTCACTCTAAGCGCAGAACGAAGCGTGAGTTTGCCCCTAATCTTCAAAACAAGCGTTTTTGGTTAGAGGAGGAGAAGAGGTTTGTAAACCTTAAGGTTTCGGCCGCAGGGATGCGCACAATCAATAAAAAAGGTCTTAGTGCAGTTTTAAAAGATGCTAAGGCAAAAGGTTTTCTTAATCTCGTTTAAAACATTAAAGCAATATGGCAAAGAAAGGTAACAGGGTTCAGGTGATTCTGGAGTGCACCGAGCAAAGAGAGAGTGGCGTTCCGGGAATTTCCAGGTATATTACTACCAAAAACAAGAAGAATACAACCCAGCGCCTGGAGCGTAAAAAATACAATCCGTATATGAAGAAAGTTACTCTTCATCGCGAGATTAAATAGGAACATTTAAAAAGGTAATATAATGGCAAAGAAAGTAGTTGCTACATTCGGCGGTGTAAAAGGATCCGGTAAAACCAGTGTTAAATGCATACGTATGGTTAAATCCGACCGCAGCGGTTCTTACGCATTCAAAGAGGAGATGGTTCCTGTGAATGATGCAAAGGATTTCTTCACTAAGAAATAGAGAACCATAATAATAGATAGAGTTTTTTTTAAAACAACCTTGTCATATCTTGGCAAGGTTGTTTTTAATTTATATCTTTGAAGGTTAAAATAATCACTATGGCATTTTTCGGATTGTTCGGGTCAAAAACAAAAGATGAGAAGAGAGCACTGGAGCAGGGTCTCGAAAAAACTAAAACAGGTATTTTTGAGAAGCTTACAAGGGCTGTCGCAGGTAAATCTAAGGTAGACGACACCACACTTGACGGTATTGAGGAGGCCCTTATTGCATCTGATATAGGGGTAGAGACAACACTAAGGATAATTGAACGACTTGAGATAAGAGTAGCAAAGGATAAGTTTATGAACTCCGGGGAGCTCTCACTTATTCTTCGCGAGGAGATAGAGGCCCTTCTTAATATAGATCAGTCTTTTAAGGAGGAGGACCCTTTTGACTTTTCTAAAAAACCCTATGTAATAATGGTGGTTGGAGTAAACGGTGTGGGAAAGACAACAACAATAGGTAAGTTGGCGGCCAGATTAAAGGCATCAGGGAAGAGTGTAATAATGGGAGCTGCTGATACTTTTAGGGCTGCAGCCACAGAGCAGCTGACGATATGGGGTGAGAGAGCTGGGGTACCGGTAATAAAACAGAAGATGGGAGCAGATCCTGCCTCTGTTGCATATGATACACTATCTTCTGCTATCTCACAGGGTGCTGATGTTGTTCTGATAGATACTGCCGGAAGATTGCACAACAAAGTCAATCTCATGAATGAACTTACTAAAATACGTAATGTAATGAGGAAGATTATTCCGGATGCTCCTCATGAAGTTCTGCTTGTACTTGACGGATCTACAGGTCAGAATGCATATCTGCAGGCAAAAGAGTTCACAAAAGCCACAGATGTAACTGCCCTTGCTGTTACAAAGCTGGATGGGACAGCCAAAGGGGGGGTCGTTATTGGAATCTCAGATCAGTTTGGAATTCCGGTTAAGTTTATCGGGGTTGGAGAGAAGATAGAGGATCTCCAGGTATTTAATAAGAAGGAGTTTGTAGAGTCTCTGTTTTAGATTATAGTCAAAAGATTTAAAGGATATTAAGTTTGAAGTTTAATAATATTTGCGGGTATGAAGATTTCATATAATTGGTTAAAGAGGTACTTAAGCATAGATTTAGATCCATCTGAGGTAGAAAAGATTCTCACCTCTATTGGTCTGGAGGTTGAGGCAATGGAAGAGGTTGAAGATATTCCCGGAGGTTTGGCCGGTGTTGTGGTTGGAGAGGTTGTTGAGTGTGCAAAACATCCGGATGCAGATAAACTGAGCGTTACAAAGGTTAACACGGGTTCGGGAGAATTACTCAATATAGTTTGTGGTGCTCCAAATGTTGCTGCCGGCCAAAAAGTATTGGTTGCAACAGTAGGGACCTCACTCTCATTTTCAAGTGGAGAGACTATAAAGATTAAGAGATCAAAAATTCGCGGGGTTGAGAGTATGGGGATGATTTGTGCCGAGGATGAGCTGGGTGTTGGTACCTCTCATGAAGGGATTATGGTCCTGCCGGAGAGTGCCGTACCGGGAACATCTGCAAAAGATTATCTAAATCTCAAAACAGATACAGTATTTGAGATAGGCCTTACCCCAAATCGTGTGGATGCTGCATCTCATATTGGAGTTGCAAGAGACCTCTATGCTTATCTTAAATATCACAATCATCAGGTAAGTATTAGTTTACCTTCGGAAGATGAGTTCAAATCACTGCCTGTATCAGCTTCGGGATTAAAACCGACAAAGTTAACTGTTACTGCATTCGACGGTGCTCCTAAATATTTAGGACTGACCATGGACAATATTACAGTTGCACCCTCTCCTGAGTGGCTTCAGAACTATTTAAGAAGTGCCGGACTAAGGCCAATTAATAACGTTGTTGATATTACTAACTTCGTTCTTCAGGAGACAGGCCATCCGCTTCATGCATTTGATTATGACCAGATAGAGGGTGGAGAGGTTGTTGTAAGAAGAGCTGATTTGGGTGAAAAATTCATCACTCTGGATGGAGTGGAGAGAGAGCTATCTGCCCAAGATCTAATGATTTGCGATATTAAAAAACCGATGTGCCTGGCAGGAGTTTTCGGGGGTGAGAGATCTGGTGTTACAGATAAAACAACTGCTGTTTTTTTAGAGAGTGCATATTTTAATCCTGTTTCCATTAGAAAAAGTTCTAAGAGACACTCATTAAAGACAGATGCTTCGTTTCGTTTCGAAAGAGGTGCAAATCCTGAGGTTCTACCATATGCCATAAAGAGAGCAGCGATTATGCTTTCGGAGATTGCCGGAGCAAAGGTTGTGGGTGATATAACCGAGTTCTCATCTCAGGAGATGGAAAGGGCACAAGTGCAACTGAATTTTGAACGGATGGAGGATCTTATTGGCAAGAAAATTGGTGCCGCAAATATTCTTTCTATTCTAAAATTGATGGAGTATGAGATAGTGAGCAGTAGTGAGGAGGGTGCAGTAGTCTCTGTCCCGGGTTACAGGGTAGATGTTACCAGGGAGTGTGATGTAGTAGAAGATGTTTTGCGAATATATGGCTACAACAATATTGAGTTACCACAAAGAATGAGTGCCTCGCTCTCTCCGGGCATTAAACCAGATCCGGAAAGAGTTAAGGAGTTAACGGCCAATCTTTTGGTTAATAATGGCTTTTATGAGATGATGAACAACTCTCTCACAAAAGGTGATTATTATACAAAGTTGAAGAGCTTCCCTGCAGAGAATCTGGTCAAGATTATGAACCCGCTCAGCTCCGATCTCAACTCTATGAGACAGACACTTTTGCTTAACGGGCTAGAAGTTGTGGCGTATAATATAAACAGACAGCATACAGAGCTTAAACTATTCGAATTCGGGAATGTCTATTC